>JAKOSZ010000007.1 GCA_029776555.1 Bacillota bacterium
CTTTGAATCCGGCACCCTTTCCACCTTTCCCATCATTATTTCCCAGGCTGCCACGGAGATAGACGAAGAGGTGTTCAGGGACCGGAGGAATGCCCTCATTGGCAAAAAGGACGATGAGGGCGAGTATCCTGATGAGAAGCTGGTGTACCCGGTGGAGCCCATAACGGAAAAAGTGGTTCATACCAACGTGTTTACCCAGGAGTACATGGATTACGTGGAGAGCATTGACCCCGCTCTGGTGGCAGGGATATCCTATACAAGGATGCTGAATATCAATCTGTTGAAGAAGGAAGGGGATAAGGCCACCCTGGTCAAGACCAACCCCAGGAGTTTTACCTCCTATCCCAAATCCCTAGATAAGAGCGTGCCCGGCTATTTGGAGCAGAACTACGATTTACTGGCCGGCTCCTACCCGGAGGGCATGAACGAAATTGTCCTGGTTGTTGACAGCAAAAACGAGGTGGATGAGACCGTCCTCCAGGCCTTTGGCATTGAAATCAAAAAGGAAGGCATTCCCTTTGAGGAAATAATCGGCCGGGAGTTCAAGGTCATTCTCAATGACGATTTTTATAAGGAAAACGGCGACTTTTTTGTCATTAACGGAAACCTGGCCAATCTGATTGACCTCTATAACAGCCCCAGGGCTGTAAGGCTTGTGGTAGCAGGCATCTTAAGGCCCAATGAAAACGTGAAAATCCCCATACTTCCCGCCGCCTTCCTGTATTCGGACGAACTCGCCCAGTATATTATTAAGGACGCCGTCGGTTCAAAGGTGGTCTTAAAGCAGAAAAACAGCAGCTTTAATGTGCTCACCGGCGAGCCCATTGATGAGGCCATTGACGTGACCAGTTCCACCGGCTTGTCGTCAAAGGAGACGGTTTTGGCCGCACTGGGAGCAACAAGCTATCCATATATGATATCCATCTATCCCAAGGACTTTGAATCAAAAGAGGCCATCGTGGAATACCTGGACAAATTCAATGAGGGGAAATCCAAGGAGGACAGGGTGGTATACACGGACCTGGCCAGCGCCATCACCAAAATGTCCAAAGGCATTATGGATGCCATTACCCTGGTGCTGATCGCCTTTTCATCCATCTCCCTTGTGGTGTCCCTTATCATGGTGGGCATCATCACCTACATTTCAGTGCTGGAAAGGACCAGGGAAATCGGTATCTTAAGAGCTTTAGGCGCCCGGAAGAAAGACATTGCCCGGGTCTTTAACGCGGAGACCTTTATCATCGGCCTGCTTTCAGGCAGCCTGGGGATAGCTATCGCAAGGCTCCTGGTGTTCCCGATCAACGCTTATATTAAAAACGCCACGGACTTAAAAAACGTGGCCCAGCTGAATCCCCTTCACGCCGTCCTGCTAATCCTGGTAAGCCTGACCCTTACGGTGCTTGGCGGCGCCATTCCGGCTAAAATAGCCGCAAATAAGGACCCGGTGGAAGCCTTAAGGTCGGAGTAAAACAGCGCGGCTTTGGCCTTAAGGTAAAAAAGCAGAAGAGAATATTACTGGCTTAGGGAAGGAATCCCCTTGAGCCAGGGCAGGATAAAAAGCAAAAGAGCAGACTGCTGGCTCTCAGAAGCGCCTTCTTAAGCCAGGGTCTGCTCTTAAACCAATCCTGTTTACTTTTTTTCCACCAGCTTCAGTATGTTCTTGTCGCTTCTGATCCTCTCCAGTTTTACGCCCTTTAAGTCCGCGATGACAATTTCGCAGAGGTAAAGCACCCGGCAGCCTTCCTCCAGGTGTCCGGCATAGGCCATATCATTGTCCGATACCACCGCGTGAAGGTGGGGTACTCCGTTGGCAATAACCCCTTCAATGGAAACCAGCTCCA
>JAKOSZ010000091.1 GCA_029776555.1 Bacillota bacterium
CCGCATTGCAGTGGGTGAGTATTCCCCAGCCGGGCTTCAAAAGCTTAAGGGCGTTTTCGCCAATATTCCTGCAGGCCTCCTCATCCTCGGCCCTTATCTTTTCGGCCTCATCCCTTAAAGCGGCCTTTATCTCCCCGGGGCTCCTTCCCCGCTCTTTTAAAAAACGCTCTTCCATCCGGTCCAGGGCCCAGAAGAGGTTAACAGCCGTGGGCCGGGATGAAGCCAGGTATTCCTTTATCTTTTTAAGGTCCTCATACAGGCCTTCACAGTCTGACGCTTTTGAGGCCTTGACTCCCAAGTACAGGCCGTAAGCTGCCGCTATGCCTATTGCCGGGGCACCCCGGACCTTAAGGGAGTATATTGCCTCCCATACCTCTTTCGGCTCTTTTAATGAGAGGAACTCCTTTTCATTGGGGAGCTGGGTCTGGTCCAGGATCACAAGGGAGTCGTTTTCATTATCCAGCCTGACAGCCTGTATGCTGACAACTCCCAGGCCGCTATCCCGTTCCACTATTCTCACCTCTTTCGCAAAGCCTGGTTAAAAGCGGCAGACAAACCGGGCAGGTTGCAGGGACGCAGGAGAAAGCCCGGCTTTCACAAAGCCAAACTTAAGGGACAAAGCCGCGCCTGTCGCCTTAAACCGCTGTCTCAAGCTGCCGGCAAAGCAGGAGCGCATGGGGTCTGTATGCCATTTACATCGCACACTGCCTCTTAAGAAAGGCGGGAAAATACGGGCGGTGGCATTTTTTATGCCGTTTACATCCGCCTTCTGCCGGGCAATGGGCAGTCAATACACCGGAACCAGGCCCGGGTTATCCCCCGTGATGCACTGCCCGCCGTCGGGGGTCACCAAAAAGGTGTTTTCAATGCCTACCATCCCAATGTTCTCAATGCCCTTCTTGGGCTCCACGGCAATGGCCATGCCCTCCTCCAGCGGCTGGTCAAAGCCTTCGGCAATAACCGGCGTCTCATCTGTCTGCAGGCCGATCCCATGGCCCAGGAACTTCACCTTTCGGTTTTTAAAGCCCATAAAGTCCCTGGCAAACTCATTGTCCAGGCTTTCCATCACGCTTTTATATATACGGGACGGGATTTCGCCGGGTTTTAGCATTGACGCTATTTTATCCTGCAGCTCCACGCACTTCCGGTGTATCAAGACAACCTCATCCGGAAGGGGACGGCCGAACATATAGGTCATGGTCTTGTCGGTGTGGTATCCGTCAAAGCCGCATCCCACGTCAATAAACACCAGGTCCCCCTTCCTTAGCCTTTGTTCCCGGCTGCCTAAAAAGGGCACTGCCGGGCTCATCCCCAGGTTGCCTCCCGGCCCGTTGAAATATGTGGGGTATATGGAGCTCTCGCCGAAGCAGATGTGGCCCATGGCAATTTCCGTGTCGAACATGCCAAAGCGGACGACGCCCTGGTGCCCCTCCTCTATCATCACGGAAAAGAGTTCCGCCGCAAGCTCCGCCTCGCTCATCCCTTCCCTTAAAATACGGGGAACCCGCTCTTCCAGCACCCGCCGGTGGATTTCCCCTGACTTTTTCATAAGGGAAATCTCATAAGGGCTCTTCACGGCTCTTACCGCGGCTATCTGCCTGTCAAGGGGCCTCACGCCGGAAAAAGGGAAATATTTCTGGAAGCGCTGGAAAAGGGCCAGAGGAACAATTTCGGTCTCCAGGTACACGGTTGGCGGCAGGCTTTTCACTGACGCCGCCGCATCCCGGAAGCTGCCCATAGGCCTGATATTGGTAAACAGCGACTCATCCAGGGCCCTCTCGCAACTCCGGCGCACCCAGAACACGGCCTCGTCGTCCCTCGGGATTATCAGCATCCCTTCCTGCATGGTGCCGGTAAAATAGTACAGGTTTATCTTGCTGAAAATCACAGCCATCTCCCAGCCGGGATTTTCCTGGTCCATCCTTTTTCTAAAACGCTCCATGCGGCTTTTCAGCTCAGTCAGCGGCACTTTGTTCCACATAATCCATCTCCTGAACGCTAAAATTTAACACCGGGCCCTCGGGAAAGGGGTTAAACCGGTTAATTTAACCGGTAGAACAGGGGACAGTTCCCCTCTTGGAGAAATGTCCCCTCATCTTTCTTAAGTCAGCATTTACAGCCTCCTGTACACCAGTGACGGCTGCATTATGGGCTGGAGTTCATCCTCAAGGTCCCGGATGAATTCATCCAGCCTGTGCTTGTAAATCTGCCACGCCACTGTAATATGGGGTGCGACCTTGGCGCGGTAATAGTCGAGGAAGTGCCTGATCAGTTCCAGATACCTCTTCATGATGTGCCATGACCTGGAAAGGCAGGGGTCCTTTGCGCCTAAATTCCTGTCAACGACCCCTTCAAAAGAGGACACCAGTTCCAGGATGGCATCCATCTCTTTAACGGCTTCCGGGGATTCTTTATCCACCAGCTTTTTAAGCTCCTCCATCTTCTGCTGGACAGCTTCGGTGAATTCAAAGCATTTCCGGCCGTCTTCCCCGTATGCCGCCTGGAAATAGTCATCGGCTATCTCGTCGAAGGACAGGTCCTTGTTCCAGAGGGTCCTGCCCATCAGCTCCATTCCAAGGCCGTTGGGGAAGAACACCCTCAACTGCTGGCAGTTGACAAGCCCGTTTAGTCCAAATCTGCAGTAGTTCTTAATGTCCTCGCTCACTACCCGGGCAAGGGCTATGGTGTCAGCCCCCGAGTAATACTCAAAGATGAAACTGTCAGTGGCGTCATCTATAAAGTTCATCCATGACTGGAGGAAGCCTGCCACCTCTTCCACGCTGAAGGACCCCGGGTTTTTGTTCTGTTTGTACTCGGGAATCCCAATCTTTTCCACCGGCTTTAACACCTTGGAATAATCCTTGCGGCCGTTGGCATACATAAACACGAACCTGCCCGGGTTCTTAAGCCGCTCATTCCTGGGAACCCACAGCAAGTCACAATAGGCCAGGAAAACAACCTTCGTGGACAGCCCTTTCTCAGTGAGCTTTTCATCAATGCGGTTCAGTATCCGGATGTAGTGGTCGGCGGGGCGTTCCGCCGCGCACCGCTCACACTCGCACTTGTTGTTGTACCAGTCGTCAAGCCAGAAATGTACGTAATCCACTTCCGGATGGGCTTCGGCATAATTGGCCACTTCCCGGGCAAGCCTCTCTTGTATCTTCTCGTCGGAGTAGCAAAGCGCCGCCAGCATGGCGTTGTTCCACGGCACCATGCGCCTTCCGTCAACAATTGCCAGGTTGTCTAAGAACTCCTGGGGGAACTGGCCCTTTTCCATAAACCATCCCATGGCCGGGATGCCGAAAATCTCGGTGTGCCAGCCGTGTCCCACCGAATGGTAGAAGAGGCCCCGCTTTAAAAGCTCCCTTTCAACCAGGCGGGTAAACTCCCTGGCTGTTTCCAGGTCCATGGTCTGTTCCCTCTTCTTTTTATAGTTCTCCTCCCGGGAATACCAGCGGTTAAAGAAGGTATAGCCCTCTCTGAACTGCATGTAAAAACCCGAAAACCCCGCCTTGGGCATCCAGTCAATGACATCAATGACATTCTCCAGGCTTACGGCCCCTTCAATACACACGGTACGGTGCCGGTAGGAGGCCTTTTCCTTTACCTTTACCGAGGCTTTGCCGGGGTCCAGCGCGGGAATCCTCTCCCCGTCCTTTCCCGGCCTCACCCAGCGGCAGCCCAGCTCCCTTAAAAACCTGTAAACACCGAGAAGGACGCTCCTGGAATTTGAACCGGCGATTATGCCGGAACCATCCTTAACGTCGATGACGTAGGCGTCGTCCAGGCTCCGGTCCTCAAGCTCAAATCCCAGGTCTATGCCCAAGTCCTCAAACAGCCCCAGCTTTATGACCCTGTTGGTCTCAGGCCCGGGGGGGCTTGATTCTATCCCCGCCTTTTTGGCCATCATGCCCAGATACCTGGAAAGCTCGTATGCCGAATATCCTACAGCAGGGCTTAAGTTTGATACCATGGTTTTTACCATAATCCACGCCTCCTTAAGATATCGTCCGGGCAAACTTATCTCCTGTCAAAGCAGGGCCCCGGCTTTACCCCTTCCGCTGCGATTCCGGCTTTAGCACAAAATTCGGATAAAGCCGCTACAAAAGTGATTCCAGAAGGTTTCTGGTCTTTAGTATATCTTCCACAGCCCCGTGGTCGGAACGGCCCGGAAGGTATTCAATTGCGAGAAAACCGTCGTAATTC
>JAKOSZ010000092.1 GCA_029776555.1 Bacillota bacterium
CTGCCTTGCTAGCAACTTTCCACCCGCTGTTGCCTGTTCTCTGTTCACTGTCTCCTGTGCCCGCCCCTTGCCCGCTTTCATATGCTTCCAGCTCCAGCCTTCCTGTTATCTGTTGTCTGTTCCCTGTTCCCTGTTCTCTGTTTCGTCTCCCGCCCCCGCTCCCTGCCCGCTTTCATGTGCTTTCTAATCCCGGCTTCCTGCTTTCTGTTCTCTGTTGTCTGTTCTCTGTTCTCTGTTCTCTGTTCCCTGTAAAGCTGTTTACATTAGTTGATAATTAGACTAATATAAGTATGAAGAGCAAGGTATGCAGATGATTCATTTTTCGTGGACCGGGGCGGAGGATGAAACCATGAATTCCAAGCTGAAAGATGAACTGACCGACAACCTGTTTAAGGCAATACTGATGCTGAGGGACGTCGCCGAGTGTTACAACTTCTTTGAGGATATTTGCACCGTGGCGGAGATAAAAGCCATGGCTCAAAGGCTTGAAGTGGCCAGGATGCTGAAAGATGGCAAGCACTACGCCGAGATAAGTGAAAAGACCGGGGCCAGCGCGGCTACAATAAGCAGGGTGAGCAGGTGCTTAAAGTATGGTGCCGACGGCTACCGGTTAATCCTTGAACGCATGGAAGAGGCGGGATGGGAGAATAAGAGCGGTTAAAGCCTTTTGCCTTACAATGTTCCCGCTTTCCCGCAGGATTTTGCCTGTGGATGGGATGCGGCGGAACCGGGAGGGGTGGTGTTTCTGCTTTACCTTGCGGCGGCGGTCCTTGGTCTTATAAGCGGTTTGTTATTAAAAGGGAAGCTGTCTAACATCCTGGAAATAAAGCTTAACGGGATATGGCTGTTTGCCGGGGCATTCCTGGCGGCTTTTGCGGCCCAGGCAGCAGGCACGATGCAGCTGTTGCCGGAGAAGTGGATGCCGGTTATCCACGGAGCGGTATTCCTGCTTTTAGCCGCGGGATTCTGGCTCAACAGGCATTACCTGGGCATGCTGGTCATCGGAGCCGGCTGCGCCCTTAATACCCTGGTAATGGTCGTAAACGGCGGCAGGATGCCGGTGAATATCAGATGCCTTGACAGTGCCGGCATTGACCCCCGGCTTTTGGAGACGGACTTTAAGCATGTGCTCATGCTTAAGGTTGCCGACACCCCCCTTGGCCTGCTGGCGGACAACATATACCTCCCCGGGCTTTTGGGCTGGATGATGCGTATTGTCAGCGCGGGAGATTTGCTTGTAGCCGCAGGCTTGTACCTTGTTATGCTCCAGGTGACGGCAGGTTTTAAGACCGCCGGGATATTCCGCCGGCAGAGAGCGAAAGTAGAACAGGTGAGAATTTGTCACAGTTTTGGAACGGAGGATGATGATGAGAGGTCTAATTGAAAGAATAATAGGCACCCACAGCGAGAGGGAGCTTAAAAAGATAACCCCTGTCGTTGACAAAATAGAGGGCCTGGAAGCCGAGATGGAGAAGCTCACCAACGAACAGCTCAGGAGGAAGACCGATGAGTTTAAGGAGAGGCTGTCCAAAGGTGAAACTCTTGACGACCTTCTGCCGGAGGCTTTTGCGGTGGTGAGGGAGGCTTCCAAAAGGACACTGGGGATGAGGCATTTCAGGGTTCAGCTCATTGGAGGAATTGTGCTGCACCAGGGAAGGATCGCCGAGATGAAAACCGGCGAAGGCAAAACCCTTGTGGCCACACTGCCGGTCTATTTAAACGCCCTGGAGGGGAAGGGCGTCCATGTGGTGACGGTGAACGATTACCTGGCTAAGCGCGACAGCGAGTGGATGGGTAAGATATACAACTTCCTGGGCTTAAGCGTTGGCCTTATTGTGCACGGCATGGACAACGAGGAGAGAAGGAAGGCCTACCAGTGCGATATTACTTACTGCACCAACAACGAGCTGGGCTTTGATTACCTGAGAGACAACATGGTGATTTACAAAGAGGACATGGTGCTAAGGGAGCTCAATTACGCCATTATAGACGAGGTTGACAGCATACTGATTGATGAGGCGAGGACACCCCTTATCATTTCGGGGGCCGCCGACAAATCCACGGACCTCTACAAAAAGGCCGACAGCTTTGCCCGCCGGCTTAGGGCCAAGGTTTTAACCGAGGCCGATGACAAGAAGTTTGACGACGACCTGGAGGAGGACTACATTGTAGACGAAAAAGCCCATACGGCCACACTGACCGCCAGGGGGGTCAAGGCCGCGGAGCAGTTTTTTGGGATAGAAAACCTGTCGGATCCTGAAAATACTACAATACTGCACCACATAAACCAGGCCATAAAAGCCCACGGCATAATGAAGAAGGACAGGGACTACGTCGTAAAGGACGGCCAGGTAATAATAGTGGACGAGTTTACCGGGCGCCTTATGTACGGGAGACGGTACAGCGAGGGCCTGCACCAGGCCATCGAAGCCAAAGAGGGAGTAAAGGTGGAAAGGGAGAGCAAAACCCTTGCCACCATAACCTTTCAGAATTTCTTCAGGATGTACAGGAAGCTGGCGGGCATGACGGGAACCGCCCAGACCGAAGAGCAGGAGTTCAGGGCCATATACAACCTGGACGTCATCGTCATACCCACCAACAAGCCCATGATAAGAAAAGACAATCCCGACTGCGTTTACAAGAATGAGAGGGGCAAGTTCAGGGCTGTTGTAAGCGAAATAATTGACTGCCACAAAAAGGGCCAGCCGGTGCTGGTGGGCACCATATCCATAGAGAAGTCGGAGATGCTGAGTTCCATGCTTAAAAAGCACGGGATACCCCACCAGGTGCTCAACGCCAAGTACCATGAAAGGGAAGCGGAGATCATAGCGCAGGCGGGTAAGCTCAGGGCTGTCACCATAGCCACCAACATGGCGGGACGCGGTACCGACATAATGCTGGGGGGAAACCCTGAGTTCATGGCCAAGCAGGAAATGAGGAAAATGGGTTACCCCGAAGAGATTATAATCCAGTCCACCGGTTTCAACGAGACCAGTGACCAGGTGGTCCTGGAAGCAAGAAAGAGGTTCAGGGAGCTTTACGAGCATTTTAAGAAGATGACCGATGCGGAAAGGGAGCAAGTAGTGGCCCTGGGAGGCCTTCACATAATCGGCACCGAGAGGCATGAAGCCAGGCGCATTGACAACCAGCTGAGAGGACGCTCAGGCAGGCAGGGAGACCCGGGCTCCTCCAGGTTTTATGTTTCCCTGGAGGACGACCTTATGAGGCTTTTCGGTTCCGACAAACTGACCAGGATTATTGAGGTTTTGGGTTTGGAGGAGGACCAGCCCATTGAACACAACATGCTCACCAATGCCATAGAAAACGCCCAGAAAAAGGTGGAAGGCAGGAACTTTGACATAAGAAAGCACGTGCTCCAGTACGATGATGTCATGAACAAGCAGAGGGAAGTGATTTATGCCCAGAGGAGGAGGGTCTTGGACGGCGAAAACTTAAAAGAGTCCTTCATCAAGATGATAGAAGGCATTGTGGACAACGCCGTAAGGCTATACTGCCCGGAGGACCTCCAGCCCGAATTGTGGGATTTGGCCGGCCTTAGAAGGTATGCGGAAGGGTTCTTCATCCCCCGGGGCTGGCCGGACTTAAAAAAGGAGGCCTTTGAAAGCGGGGACAGGCAAGCCATAGCAGAGAAGCTCATGGAAATGTCCCTGAAGGCCTATGAGGAGAGGGAAAAGGAAATCGGGTCCGAGCTTATGCGTGAGCTTGAAAGGGTGGTCCTCCTAAGGACGGTGGACGAGAAGTGGACGGACCATATCGACGCCATGGACCAGCTGCGCTACGGGATTGGGCTCAGGGCTTACGGGCAGCATGACCCGGTGGTGGAATACAGGTTTGAAGGCTTCCAGATGTTTGAAGACATGAACAGGAGCATCAGGGAAGACGCCGTGAGGCTGCTTTTCAACGCCCGCGTCCGGGGGGAAGGGGCTCCGAAGCGGGAAAAGGTGGCCGAGCCGGTTTCGGAAAGCCACGGGGAGGGAGCCAAAAACATCACCGGAAGGAAGCAGAAAGTGGGGCGGAACGACCCCTGCCCCTGCGGCAGCGGGAAGAAGTATAAGAAATGCTGCGGAGCTAACCAGTAGCCCCAAAGCCCGTCGGGAAAGGCGGGCTTTTCAGATAGAATTGCGGCGTTTAAAAGATTACATGTGGCACCGTGTTTGCCATGCGTGGACGGTACCGGGGTATTGACGGAGGTGGGGAAAATGACCTATGACGAAGCTGTGAAGTTTATTCAGGATACTGGTAAACTGGGCTGGAAGCCGGGCCTGGAGAGGATGGCAAGGCTGCTTGAACTGATGGGCGAACCCCAAAAAAAGCTCAAGTATGTACATGTGGCGGGTACCAGCGGAAAGGGTTCCGTTGTCGCCTTTATAAGCAGCATATTAATAGAAGCCGGTCTTAAGGTTGGCACTTTTATTTCGCCAAGCCTTGTC
>JAKOSZ010000093.1 GCA_029776555.1 Bacillota bacterium
ACTTCGTTTTGTTTAGCAAACTCGTCCGGCTCGCTTATGCCTCATATGAAGTTCCTGTTCGTCAGGCCGGGACTTTGCCTCCGACTTCCTTCAGATTCCACCTCGCGATGGACACCCTTGTCTTTGGCTAACGGTTGGTGCTATCAACCCCCGTAACGGACTTTCACCGTCAAGGTCGCGCGCATGCCGCGCGCACTAAAGAAGGTCCGGCCTGCCGGCTGGACCCTGTCTTATTCAATTTTTCCCGCTCTTAAGCCAGGTTTTTAAAGGCAGCCGAAAGCATGAGCTTTACCCTGTTTAACTGGTTCACCTCACTGGCCCCCGGGTCATAGTCTATGGCCACAATATTGGCCATGGGATACTGCCTTCTCACTTCCTTCAACATGCCCTTGCCTGTAATATGGTTGGGAAGGCAGGCAAAAGGCTGGACGCATACAATGTTGCTGACTCCGCTTTCTATTAGCTCAATCATTTCTGCCGTGAGGAACCATCCCTCTCCCGCCTGGACACCTGTGGAGAGCACCCGGGAGGCCTTTTCGGCCAGCTCGTATATGGTGTGGGGCGCCTCAAACCTCTTGCTGCTTCTCAAGGCCTTTTTCATGTGCCTCCTGTAGTATTCAATGGCGGATATGAGGGCCCTGCTGGCTACCTCCTCCTTAACTTTTCCGGCCAGGTTTTTGTGCCTGTAGATTAATCCGTAGGCCGAATACAAAAAGAAGTCGATGAGGTCCGGCACCACGGCCTCTGCCCCTTCCCTCTCCAGCACTTCCACCAACCCATTGTTGGCCAGGGGATGGAACTTCACCAGTATTTCCCCCACAATGCCCACCCGCGGCTTTTTGACATTGCTTATCTCAAGCCGGTCGAAGTCAGCCACAATGCCGTATATGTTCCTCTTGAATTCCGCCATGCTGCCCCTGGCTACGGATTCCCCGCACCTTGCCGCCCACAACTGGTAAAGCCTGTCGGCGGAGCCCGGTATCTTCTCGTAAGGCCTTACCCTGTAAAGGGTCCTCATCAGCAGGTCGCCGTATACCAGGGCCATAAGGCATTTGTTCAGGAGGGGCAAAGTCAGTTTGAAGCCCGGGTTTTTCTCCAGGCCGGCCAGGTTGAGGGATATTACTGGCACATTCTCAAAGCCCGCGTCCTTCAGCGCCTTTCTGATAAAACTGATGTAATTAGTGGCCCTGCAGGCGCCGCCCGTCTGGGATATTATCACCGACGTGTTGTTTATGTCGTAGGCGCCCGACTTCAGCGCTTTGAGGATCTGTCCCGCAACCAGGATGGAGGGATAACAGGCGTCGTTGTTGACATACTTCAGCCCCTCGTCCACCAGGGCCTTGTCCGCCGAAGGCAGGACCTGCAGCTTGTAGCCCGAAGCCTTAAAGGCTTCCTCCAGCAGCTTAAAGTGTATTGGGGACATCTGGGGAGCCAGTATGGTATGCCTGGCCTTCATCTCCTCCGTAAACAGGACCCTCTTAAAGCCACCGGCCCTCCTTGAGCTTTTAATCCCGTTCCTTTCCCTTTCTTCCATGGCGGCTTTAAGCGAACGGAGCCTGATCCTGGCCGCCCCCAGGTTGCTCACCTCGTCTATTTTCAGCACCGTGTAGAGCTTCCCGTATTCGCCTAAAATCTCCTGCACCTGGTCCACGGTCACCGCGTCCAGGCCGCAGCCGAAGGAGTTGAGCTGGACAAGTTCCAGGTCGTCCCTGGTCCTCACAAAGCTAGCCGCGGCATACAGCCTGGAATGGTACATCCACTGGTCCACCACCCTTATGGGCCTGTATCCCCCTCCCAGGTGGGAGATGGAGTCCTCGGTGAGCACCGCCATGCCGAAACCGGTAATGAGTTCCGGGATGCCGTGGTTTATCTCAGGGTCTATGTGGTAGGGGCGCCCCGCCAGCACAATTCCCTTTTTCCCCCGCTTCTTAAGATACTCCAGCGCTTCTTCGCCCTTTTTCCTTATGTCCTGCCCGGCCCTCTCCTGCTCTTCCCATGCCTTGTCTACGGCTCTCAATATTTCCCCTCTCGGGATGCCGAATCCCCTAAACTCCTCGGCCAGCCTTCCGGCAAGCTTTTCTTTATCGTGGAAGGGCAAAAAGGGATTGATAAACCTGATTCCCTTTTCCTTGATCACGTCCATGTTGTTCCTGATTACTTCCGGGTAGAAGGAGACTATGGGGCAGTTGTAGTGGTTGTCGGCGCCCTCAATTACCTTTCTTTCAAAGGGAAGGCAGGGGTAGAATATGAAGTCCGCGCCCCTTCTCACCAGGTCCATGACATGCCCGTGGGCAAGCTTGGCCGGATAACAAACCGACTCGGAAGGGATGGTCTCCATGCCCAGCTGGTACATTTCCCTGGAAGAGCGGCCTGACAGCTCAACCCTGAAGCCCAGCTCGGTGAAAAAGGTAAACCAGAAGGGGTAGTTTTCATACATGTTGAGGACCCTGGGTATGCCCACGGTGCCCCTGGGCGCTCTTTCAGCCGGAAGAGGGGTATAGCTGAACAGGCGCCGGTACTTGTAGTCGTATAAATTGGGTATATCGCTCCTGGTCCTCTTTAAGCCCAAACCCCTTTCACAGCGGTTGCCGGTGATAAACTCCTCCCCGCCGGAAAAACGGTTTTTGGTAAGAAGGCAGTTGTTCCCGCACAGGCCGCAGCGCTCCACATGGGTTTCCCATGCGAAAGTACTGAGCTTTTCCGGGCTGATGAGGGTGCTTTTTACCCCTTCCTTATACGTATCCCTGGCAATTAAGGCAGCCCCGTAAGCCCCCATCAGACCGGCTATGTCCGGCCTTATCACATCCCTGCAGGAGATCAGTTCAAAAGCCCTTAACACCGAATCGTTGTAAAATGTGCCGCCCTGTACCACTATGTTTTTCCCCAGTTCCCCGGGGTCTTTTATCCTGATAACCTTCTGCAGGGCGTTCTTAACAATTGAATAGGCCAGCCCCGCCGAAATGTCTCCCATGGAAGCCCCTTCTTTTTGAGCCTGTTTGACCCGGGAATTCATAAACACGGTGCACCTTGAGCCAAGGTCCACAGGTTCCCTGGCTTCTAAAGCCTCCCGGGCGAATTCCTCTATGGACATGTTGAGGGAGCTGGCAAAAGTCTCAAGGAAGGAGCCGCATCCGGAAGAACAGGCCTCGTTGAGCATTATGCTCTTTATCGCCCCGTCCTCTATTTTCAGGCATTTCATGTCCTGCCCGCCTATGTCGATAATGAAGTCCACGCCGGGCAAAAAGCTCTTTGCCGCCTTATAGTGGGCTATGGTCTCCACTTCTCCCACATCCACATGGAAAGCCGCTTTTATCAATGCCTCACCGTAGCCCGTCACGGCGGAATAGGCTATATGGGCCCCCTCGGGCAGCCTGGCGTACAAATCCGCAAGTATGCTCATGGCCTTGTTAAGAGGGCTCCCGTCATTGCCGCAGTAGCAGGAGTAGAGCAGGGCTCCCTCCTCGTCCACCAGCACCGCCTTGGTAGTGGTGGAACCGGCGTCAATCCCTAAGAAACACCTTCCCCTGCAGGCGGAAAGCTCCTTTCTCCTGACCCTGCTTAAGGAGTGCCTTGCCTTGAAGTCCTCATATTCTTCCCGGTTTAAAAACAGGGGGCGAAGGCGCTGGATCTCAAACTCACCGCTACCCTGGCTTAAGGCCAGCCTTTCCCGTACGGCTTTGAGCTTTACCGGCTCGTGACCTTTGGACGCCAGCGCGGCTCCAATGGCCACAAAGAACTGGGAGTTCTCCGGGAAAACCGCCTGCCCGGGAGGCAGGTCCAGGGTCTCTGCAAACCTCTTCCTCAGCTCCGACAGGTAGTGGATAGGCCCGCCGAAAAAGGCCACTTTCCCTCTTAGGGGCTTGCCGCAGGCCAGCCCGCTTATGGTCTGGTCAACCACCGACTGGAAAACCGACGCGGCAATGTCCTCTTTTAAAGCCCCGTCGTTTAAAAGGGGCTGGATGTCGGATTTGGCAAAGACGCCG
>JAKOSZ010000094.1 GCA_029776555.1 Bacillota bacterium
AGGGCCCTTTTTGACGAAAACAGCTTCGTGGAAGTAGACGCCTTTGTTGAGACAAGGGCTGCGGACTTTGGCATGGATAAGAAAAAGGTGCCGGGGGACGGGGTAGTGACCGGCTACGGCACAATAAACGGAAGGCTTGTGTTCGCCTCCTCCCAGGATTTTACCGTAATAGGCGGTTCCCTGGGCGAGATGCACGCAAAAAAGATTGTAAAGGTCATGGACATGGCGCTGAAAATGGGGGCGCCCTACATAAGCATCAACGACTCCGGCGGCGCCAGGATACAGGAAGGGCTTGACTCCCTCAGCGGATACGGGGACATCTTCTTGAGAAACACCATTTCCTCGGGGGTGATACCCCAGATTTCCCTGATCATGGGCCCCTGCGCCGGCGGGGCCGTGTATTCTCCGGCCATCACCGACTTCATTTTCATGGTGGAGAAAACGGGATACATGTGTATAACCGGGCCCGAGGTTATAAAGGCGGTAACCGGCGAAAGCATAACAACGGAAGAGCTGGGAGGGGCCCAGGTCCATAACGCCGTAAGCGGTGTGGCCCACTTTAAGTTCCCCGGGGACCTGGAATGCATTGAAGGCGTAAAAAGGCTCTTGAGCTTCCTGCCCGACAACAACCTCTCCGGGGCTCCCAGGTGCCAGACTTATGACCAGCCCGACAGGCTGCAGCCCCTTTTGAACCAAATCATCCCTGACGAGTCCAACAAGGCCTACGACATGATGAGGGTGATAAGCGATACGGTGGACGGGGGAGATTTCCTGGAGATACAGAGAGACTTCGCCCCCAATATCATAATAGGCTTTGGGCGCTTAAACGGCGCCACGGTGGGGATAGTGGCCAATCAGCCCAGGGTTCTGGCAGGCTCCCTGGACGTAAACGCTTCGGACAAGGCGGCAAGGTTTGTGCGCTTCTGTGACGCCTTTAACATACCCCTGGTCACCTTCACCGACGTACCGGCCTTTCTCCCCGGGGTGGGGCAGGAACACAGCGGCATAATCAGGCACGGAGCCAAGCTGCTCTACGCCTTCTCCGAGGCCACCGTGCCCAAAATCAACGTCATTTTGAGAAAGGCCTATGGCGGCGCTTACATCGCCATGAACAGCAAAACCCTGGGGGCCGACATGGTGTTCGCCTGGCCCACGGCTGAAATAGCCGTTATGGGGGCCGAAGGGGCGGCCAATATAATCTTCAGGAAGGAGATAGCCTCTGCCCCCGACCCTGATGAGGCCAGAAAGGGTCTCATTGAGGAATACAGGAAGAAATTCTACAATCCCTATGTGGCAGCTTCCCGGGGCTATGTGGATGACGTCATTGAGCCCGCCCACACCAGGGTAAAGCTCATAAACGCCCTGGAAATGCTGACGAGCAAAAGGGAAGGAAGACCGCACAAAAAGCACGGGAATATTCCCCTTTAATCAAGTTAGAGGAGGAAGGTAAAATGGGCAAATTCATTGTCAGTGTAAACGGAAACAGCTACCAGGTGGAAGTGGTGGAGGTGCTGGACTGGCCCGCCCCCCAGGCTTCTTTGGAATCTCCCCCGGAGGCCAGGCCGGCTCAGAAGGAGACCCCTTCTGTTGCCAGCGGCTCCCCGGTGATAAGGGAAGCCGGCGCGGTTTTCTCACCCATGCCCGGAACCGTACTGAACATAAACGTCAAGAAGGGAGACGAAGTAAAAAAAGGCCAGGTCCTCCTAACCGTAGAAGCCATGAAAATGGAGAATGAGATCCCGGCGCCGGCAGATGGCAAAGTCCTGGAACTCTTCGTAAGCAAGGGCAGCACAGTTAAAAAGGGAGACCTGCTTGTCAGCCTTGGATAGAGGAGGGAGCGGCATGGCTAAAATAGGAATTACCGAAACCGCATTGAGGGATGCCCACCAGTCCCTGATAGCCACCAGGATGAGAACCGAAGAAATGCTTCCCATCCTGGAAATGCTGGACAGGGTAGGCTATCAGTCCCTTGAATGCTGGGGCGGCGCTACCTTCGACGCATGCTTAAGATTCCTGGACGAGGACCCCTGGGAGAGACTTCGGGCCATCAGGAAAAGGGTTAGGAAAACTAAGCTCCAGATGCTTTTAAGGGGCCAAAACCTCCTGGGCTACAGGCACTATGCCGATGACGTGGTTGAGTATTTCGTAAAAAAGGCTGTTGAAAACGGCATTGACATAATAAGAATATTTGACGCCCTAAACGACTTAAGGAACATGGAGACAGCCGTCCGGGCCTGCAAGAGCGCGGGAGGACACGTACAGGCTGCCCTGTGTTACACCATAAGCCCCGTACACAGCCTTGAATATTTTGTGGAGGTTGGGAAGAGACTGGTGGACATGGGGGCGGACTCCATATGCATAAAAGACATGGCCGGTTTGCTCCTCCCCTATGAAGCCTACGACCTGGTCAAGGCCCTTAAGGAAAACATTTCCGTCCCCCTTCAGGTACATACCCACTACACCAGCGGGGCCGCCTCCATGACCTACTTAAAAGCCATTGAGGCAGGGGCTGACGTGGTGGACTGCGCCATATCCCCCCTGGCCCTGGGAACTTCCCAGCCTCCCACTGAATCCCTGGTGGCGTCTTTGAAGGGGACCCCCTACGACACGGGCCTGGACCTGGAGCTCTTAGGCCGGATCGCCGGCTACTTCAGGAAGGATTTAAGGGAAGAGTACGTCAGAAAGGGGCTTTTGGACACCCGGGTAATGGGGGTGGACGTAAACGCCCTGGTTTACCAGATACCCGGGGGCATGCTGTCAAACCTGGTTTCCCAGTTGAAACAGTCCAACGCCATGGACAAGTATGAAGAGGTGTTAAAGGAAGTCCCCAGGGTCAGGGAGGACTTTGGTTTTCCGCCCCTTGTGACGCCCACCAGCCAGATTGTTGGTACCCAGGCTGTTTTAAACGTGGTCACCGGTGAGCGGTACAAAATGGTCCCCAGAGAGTCTAAAGCCCTGGTTAAGGGCGAATACGGGAAGACGCCGGCCCCGGTCTCTGAAACTGTTATGAAAAAGATCCTGGGCGATGAGGAAGCCATTACATGCAGGCCTGCGGATTTGATAGAGCCCGAACTGGACATACTGAAAGAAAAAATCGGCAGTTACATGGAAAAAGATGAAGACCTCTTAACCTACGCCCTTTTCCCCCAGATTGCTGAAAGCTTCTTCAAAAAGAGGGAAGAGAAGAAAAAGGGAGAGCCGGACGGGAAAAAGGCGAAGAAGGTCGAGGAAAAAGGCGGCCCTGACGAAGAGCTGGTGGCTGTAATTACTGCCGCCGTAATGGCTTCCGCAAAAACAAAGCCGGGCTCCGGGCTGGTTGTGAGGTCCATCAGGAGGGCGGATCAGGCCTTCTCCCTGTGGAATTTCGCCGGCAGGATACTGAACATGAGGTAAGCTGTTTGCTCCATCTCTTTTCCTTGATTTTTGCCCCGCCAATGGGTAAGATATACTTGCACCAGCAAAACAAGGATTTACAAAAATCAACATACACTTTAAAAGCAGAGGAGAAGAACTATGGCGGGGAAAGCTCAGGACTTGATCCAGTATATTAAGGACCGGTTCGACGGATTAAGCAAAGGTCAGAAAGTAATCGCCAAATACATAATGGACCACTACGAAGAAGCGGCCTTCATGACGGCGGCCAAACTGGGAGAAGCGGTGGGCGTAAGTGAATCCACGGTAGTCCGCTTTGCCATTGAAATAGGCTTTGACGGCTATCCCGAGTTTCAAAAAATGCTCAGGGAGCTGGTCAAAAGCAAATTAACCGCCATTCAGAGAATAGAGATTTCCTCAAAAAGAATAATCGGCGACAACATCTTAAAAAGCGTACTCCAGTCGGACATGGAGAAAATTAAGCTGACCCTTGAGGAGATTGACTTAAACAGTTTCAACAACGCCGTGGAAAGCCTTTTAAATGCCAGGAAAATCTATATCCTGGGGGTAAGGAGTTCCGCTTCCCTGGCCAGTTTCCTGGGCTTCTACTTTAACCTCATCTTTGACAACGTGCGGCTGGTGCACACCACCAGCGTAAGCGAAATGTTTGAGCAGATTATAAGGGCGCAGAAAGGGGATGTGGTTGTAGGCATAAGCTTCCCCAGGTATTCCAGGAGGACCATTAAGGCAATGCAGTTTGCCAAGAGCAAGGAGGCGACGGTCATTGCGATTACGGACAGCAAGGATTCGCCCATAGCCGCCCATGCCGACCATGTGCTTTTAGCCAGGAGCGACATGGCTTCCTTCGCCGATTCCCTGGTGGCCCCTTTAAGCGTCATAAACGCCCTGATAGTGGCGGTGGGAATGAGGCGGCAGCGGGAGGTGTATGAAATTTTCGAAAACCTGGAAAAAATATGGTATGAGTACCAGGTCTACGAGACCTATGAAAGCGAGGACAGCGGCAAAAAACAGGAAGACTATTAGGGGCGGTATTGTTTGAGGCCAAAAATGCGCATATTAATACTGATGAGGAACCGGATTGGGTGTGGTGTCTTTTGAAAATTATCGCTTCCAGGGTTAACGCAAAAACAGTGGAAAGGAAAACTCTTAAAAGTTTTAACTACGAGAGCTTCCTTTTTCTTTTGTTTTTCACATCCTTCGCCCTGTTAATACTGGCACAGGCCGTCCTGGCCCGCCAGGTGCCGGGGGAAGCCCCGCTGGAGGTTAAACACTTTAACGGTGTCCCCTTAA
>JAKOSZ010000095.1 GCA_029776555.1 Bacillota bacterium
CAATCGAGAAGCCTGGTAGTCGTTGCAAGGGCTAAGGTGCAAGGGAAGGCTATCAGCACCCCCCTTGCGTCTTCAAATCACACGTCAACGTCAATTCGATGCTATGCCATGTTATATAAGGGTTTATGACAATAAAAGGTGTGATTTAAGTCGGGTAAAAAAGTGTGAATTAATGACGCATAGTTAAATCACACATTTTCAAGTCCTCAAATCACACCTTTATGGTGGGTTATATCACACCTTTTCTCGGGGTTAAATCACACCTTCAACAATGAGTGCAGGGCTGTATTTATCTCTCCCCTGTTCTTTAGGACAAAGATTTCCGTCCTGGGGTTGTCCATCTCCTGGGTGGCCGTCTGCACGATTGCGTTTACATGGCGGTAGGTATCATCGGGACCTATGGCCTTGTAGGTCGTAAGGGCATTGATGATCATGGAAACGGTGTAGTTGTCAATGTCGCAGAGATAGGGGGTAAAATAGTGTACGGCTACGATAGCCCTGGAGATCGGGGGCCCCGGATAACCGGCCAGAGCCTGCTTTATCAAAAGAAACCATTTCCTTCTCAAGCTGCTGTGTTCCGAATGGTCCAGGCGTCCCTTCTTGAACCGGTGCCGCCTGTTGGAAAGTTTCGGAAAGAGGCCGTATATGGTGATCTTCAAACCTCCAGGAAAGACGTCCAATGCGGGAGGGATGTTGGTCGTTTCAAGGGGTCTAGTTTTCTGGTAGATCAGGTCCGAGAGGCAGAGTCTCAACCGACCCAGCACCCGGTGTACTTCTACCAGTTCCGCTATTTCCCGGCCTTTATTGTCCAAGCTCTCAGCTCCCTCCTTCTGCTAGTAGTCGTTATCCCTTTCAATCATAGAGAGAATGTGGCGCATGGATTCCAACCGGAAGTCTGCCTGCGGAGCTTCCCGGTTTTCTGTCGTTTCGGGATACGCCACAGGTTTTTCAGGCCCAGCGCCATTATATTTTTGCCTTGAGTCGGCAATCTGCCTTTCAATTTCTGCCAGCCTTTCTTCTATCCGGGTTAAGACAGCGAGGTTATCACTGTAAAATTTTATGGCGTTCCTGATGAACTGGCTCCTGTTGTCCTTATTGGACAGGGCTTCTAAAACCTTGCTGGTCTCCTCGTCGGCATGAAATGTTACCCTTTTCCACATGATAGGTTGCACTCTCCTTTTGCAAGGGGCGGGACGGTGGCTTCAATAGTGCTGGGAGAAAGAGTTTTGCTCTCTGGCCTTACAAGCTGGAGCAGGTAATACATTGTGCTTTTCACTGGACAATGTATTACCTGCTCCAGACTATATGGCATAAGCGTTAGGGCGGGTTTGTGGACCAATATGTATTACATGAATAGGGCTGGGGAATTGCTCAATTTTTGAATATAAGACATTGCTCCCATAAACCCGCTTCAAAGCCTTATGGCGCTTGGGTTTAAGGGTGTAATACACGCTTCTCGGAAGCGTGTATTACACTTTACCAAGAGCGGCCCCGTCTATTCCGCATTCCAGCTGGGTTTCTGCGGCATTTTGAATGTAATACATCAGGCTTCCCTGGTGCCTGCCCACTGTTCGCCCATCATGCGGGCCACATGGAGAAAACCCCTGGCGTTTAGCATCTCTGCTCCTTCGGGGATAATGGTGTTGTCGTAGATTTTCAGCAGGTGTTCCTTCAAAAGCAGTGCCCCGCCGCCTACCACAAACACCATGCTGAGGTTATCCATCCGCTGCCCCCACAGCTTCACAACTTCGTCCCTGATCTTTTTGGCCAGGTCCTTTTTCCCCTGGATTGCCGCCTGGGACAAGTCAATGGTTTGGCCCCTTTTTACGATCTGGAAGTTGTTCCTCAATGCACTCTCAAGCTCGAATGCCTCGGCCCAAATGCCCAGCTGTTCTTCTATTTCCTTCTGCAAGTAGGAGTGAATGATGTGGGCCCCTGCATCAATGGTGCCGCTCATGCTTTCCACGGGATACATTTTATCTGCCGTAAACACCATAATATCGGTGGTTTTAGTCCCGACATCAATGCAACCTACCAGGCCCTGGTGGCCGAAATTGAACCTTTCGGCCAGCTCGTAGATGGCTCCAGCCGATTGCGGGAATGAAGTGGCTTTGAGGAAGCGGACCCGCCGGAGCCGGGGCCTGTTCCGGTCGTATAGTTGAACGGTCTCGTCAAAGTTGTAAAGGTACTCCTGGAAACGCTTGCCCTGTTGGATATAGTCGCTAAAGGGCAGGCCGACTGCTATGGAAATGCTTTCTTCTTCCTGGTTCATGAGCAGGGCAACGGCGGTTGCCAGCAAAACCTTGGTGTTTTCATGTTCAATCCGGTCTTTTTCAAAGGCATAGGAGCAGGTCCGGCTTTCGAGGCTGGCCAGTTTGCCTACGAAATAGTGCCGGCCGTTGAGTTCCATATGAATGTTGTCCAGGTTTAACCCTTCCTGGGAGCCGAAAATGTCTCCATAGCGCCTTAAAAACCCCTCCCCGATCAGGGATGGGATGGTGTAGTTTTTGCCATTGCTTGCTACTGCCTTCGTGTAGCCGTATCCTATGTCCAGGCCAATGTTAAGCATTAGTATCCTCTCCCCTTTTTTGGTTATTGAGGGCGTGCCAGTACTTAATCCTGATGATGCAAGAGTAGATAATCTGGGGTACAGCGATCATAAGTGCAGCGGTAAGGAGATCGATTTCACCGGTCAGGGGCCGGTTGTGGGTATACGCCCAGTGAAGAAATAAAGCCATCAATATCACCACAAGGACATCGACGGCTTCGGAATGTTTGGTTGCTGCCCGGAGTATCAGCAGGGTCGTTGCGATGGCGATGGAACCCTTAAAGTTAAATAGGAGAATTACACCAAGGCAGAACAACAAAAGTTTATCTTTACTTTCCAATAATTGTGGGCCTTGGCCCTTTCCCTCCTTTTTCAGGATTGTTGTTTATCA
>JAKOSZ010000096.1 GCA_029776555.1 Bacillota bacterium
ATCCATAATCGGTTATTGCACCAAGTACGGTGATGCCGGCGTTGACATCAATCCCCTTAAGACATTAAACAAGAGGCAAATAGTACAGCTGGCCAGGTATGACTGGCCCTTTGGGAAAATCCCGGAGAGCGTTATTATGAGGCCCCCTTCGGCAGACTTCTGGGACGGGCAGACTGATGAAAAGGAAATAGGAATGTCCTATGAAGTCATCTGCGACTACCTGGAAGGCAGGGATGTGAGCGAGGAAGCCGTAAAAAAGATTGAGGAGATGTATTATAAAAGCATGCATAAACGGCATATACCGTTTATATAAGAAAACAAAAGCACATATCAGATTTTTAAAGACCGCGTGATCCATTTCGATGACAGTGAAGTGGTCAGTGAGCACTTTAACAGTTTGTTGTCATAGCCTGGCAGGATATAATAGCATTGTGGAACTTCTGCCAAATTCCTGATAACTGTCGCAGGAGAAAGGAGGCAGTCCTGATGACCGATGTAAAGCGTCTTCTTTTAATGATTTGGCCTTTGCTGCTTTTGCAGCTTTCCCTGCAAGTCTATTCCATTGTAGACCTGGTCAGGAGGAAGAAAGTGCGCTTCGGCAACAAGTACATATGGGGGGCAATCATACTGGTGGGCGGCGTGCTGGGTCCCATTGTATACCTGACTTTGAGAGGGGAAGAAGAGTGATGTTTGCCATCGAAACCAAAGGCCTTGTCAAAAGCTTCGGGAGTTTCAGGGCGGTAGACGGGCTTGAGCTGAAGGTTCCGGAAGGCTCCGTATATGGCTTTCTGGGGCCTAATGGCGCCGGCAAAACCACCACTATCAAAATGCTCACCGGCCTTTCAAGGCCTACCGCCGGCGAAATACGGATATGCGGCAAAGAGGTGCGGTTCGGAAGCCTGAAAAACAGGGAAGAAATCGGCTATCTCCCTGACGTTCCAAGTTTCTACGGCTGGATGACCCCCGTGGAGTATTTAAGCTTTATCGGAGAGCTCTTCGGCCTGGTAGGGGGAACGCTTAAGAAAAGGATAGCTGACCTCCTGGAACTGGTGGGCCTTTCAGATGCATCCAAAAAGAGAACAGGCGGCTTTTCCAGGGGAATGAAACAGAGGCTGGGAATAGCCCAGGCCTTGATCAACCAGCCGAAGGTTTTGCTCCTGGACGAGCCCACATCGGCGCTGGACCCCATCGGCAGGAAAGAGGTAATTGATATAGTTTCAAGGCTGGCGGGAAAAATGACGGTGTTTTTCTCTACCCACATCCTGGCCGATGTGGAACGGGTCTGCGACAGAGTAGTAATATTGAACAGGGGGAAGGCGGTGGCGGAAGACAGCCTGGCCAATCTCAGGAAAAAATACTCGTTAAAAGCGATTCACCTGGAAGTGGACGCAAAGGATGAGGGGGTCAGCGCTCTGGCAGAGGACATAAAAGGCGCCGAATGGACTGAAGCCGTAAAACAGGGAGTGGAAGGCGAAATAAGGGTTTACGCAAATGACATTGACAGGGCCCAGAGGGAAATACCGACCCTGTTGAGCCAAAGAGGTTTAGCCTTAAGGAAGTTCGAACTGCTGGAGCCCAGCCTGGAAGACATCTTTTTAAAGGAGGTCAATCACCGGTGAGGGCAGCCGTATTTTTAAAAAAGGAGCTTTTTGAAATTGTGCGGACCTGGAAGATAATAGTATTGCCGGCCCTTTTCCTGTTCTTCGGCTTTTTAAGCCCGATAACGGCAAGGTATATTAAAGAAATAATAATGTCTACCGGCGTGGAGTTTGACTTCAGCTTTATTCCCGACCCCCGGTTCACTGACTCCTACGTACAGTTTTTTAAGAACATGTACCAGATAGGTGGAATTATCCTGGTCCTGGTTTTTTCCGGCAGTGTGGTGGGAGAGAAGGTCAGCGGCTCGGCGGCCATTGTTCTGACCAAGCGGCTTTCCAGGGCAAGCTTTGTGCTGAGTAAGTTTATTGCCGGGGCCCTTTTGTTTACCCTGTCATACCTGCTGTCTCTGGCAGCCAGTCTCTACTACACCCTTATCCTCTTCTCCAGCTTTTACGTTGACGGCATCTGGGCGCCCTTCTTACTATACTGGCTGTACGGCCTTTTCCTGATTGCCATGGCAATACTGGCAGGCACGGTTTCCCGAAGCCATATGTTTGCGAATTTAATCGCCTTCGGCGGTTTTGCCCTGTCTTCGCTGGTGAAGTACATCCCTAAAGTCGGGGATTACACTACCGGAGTTTTTCATCAGCTGGGCCTTGACGTCATCTATGGAAACCGGCAGGCCTTGGATATCACATATCCGGCAGCCGGGGCCCTGGTAACCATGGCAGTTTTACTGGCTGCTGCTGTTCTTGTTTTTAGAAAGCAGGAGCTTTAAGCCGGAAGAAAAATCCCCGAGCATATGCCGCGGGCTCCTGGAATTGGCCTCGGAAAACCTCGGGAAAAACAGCAAAAGGGACAAAAGCCTGAAAAGGACCGACAGGAAAAAGAGTGCGTGGAAATTGGTAAAGTAATTCCCGCCGGGGAGAGGGATGCGCAGGCTTTCCCAAAGGGGCCTGGAGTATTCCATAAACACTCCGCCCGCCACGTAAGCCAGGGCCACACCCACGGTGGAGTTTATCAGGGTGTAGTTGGCCAGGTATATTGAGCGGTTCTTTTCCGGCGCAAGCCAGATGGAAAGGTTGAGAGCAGCAAGTTCATAGCCCGGCCAGAACACGCCCGCGCAGAAGTTGACCAGCAGAATGGCAAAGTAGTTGGAAGGGGTGGCGAGGCACCAGAGGGCAGGCAGTGACACCAGGGTTGAACAGCACACGGCCATTACCGGTTTGTTGCCGTAGGCGTCCAAATACCTCCCCCAGTACCTTACAAAGAACACGGTGGCAAAGTTGCCCACTATCTGGGCGAAAACCGATATGGCAAAATAGGACATGTGCAGATAGTCCAGCATGTAACGGTTGAAAAAGGGCGCCGATATGTTTACCCCGAAGTTCCAAAAGGCGACAAAGACGATGAATTTGACATAGTTAGCGTTTTTAAAGGGCTCCAGGAAAAGCTTAAGTAAGGACACGGATTTTTCGGAAGGGTGCATGGGAGGCTCCTTGACCCAAAAGAAACACAGTATGTCGGCGGCGCCGAAAAGGGCAACCACTATGAAAAGAGCCGTGAAACCCGGGAAGCCGGGAAAGAGGTCCAGGAACTTCCCGGCCGCTATGCCGGCCAGGGCGCCTGAAGCCGTATAGATGGTCATCCTCCTGCTGAAGAAACGCCCCTTAATTTCAGAGGGCACCAGGGAGCCCATCCAGGAAGTGAAGGAAACGTTTACAACAGAGTTGGCGCAGGAGGAGACGGTTATTAACACAATAAGGGTCCATATCCGGACCGCAGGATGGGCAGAGGGCACTATCAGCGGGATTAAGGCTATCGGTATCCACAGCAGGCGGTGTATGAAACCTGCTATAAGGAAGACGGACTTGCGCTTGCCGGTGTTTTCAATGAAATATGAGGCAAAGACTTGCATTACACCGCCCACAACGGGCATGGCCATGGTGACACTGTACACCAGG
>JAKOSZ010000097.1 GCA_029776555.1 Bacillota bacterium
ACAATCTTCCAGCTTTTGCAGGAGAATTGAAACAGTATCACTTTACAAAAGTAACTTCCATGTTTCACATTTTCCTTGATTTGCAAAACTTAATTCCGCTGTCTATGATTTTGGGGTGGAATTTACTTTTTCAAATGACGCTTTCGGGTCTTTTAATGAATAGTCTTTTTTATTTATTGACACAATATATTGTGCATGATATACTTTATTCAACAAAATATTGTTGTTTTCGGGAAAGGAGGTAAGAAGCGCTCTTACGTCCAATTGTCTGCCTTAGGCGGTGATAACTCCCGCTATAGCAGGTTTTTTTTCAGGTGGTGAGACTAAAGTTCCGACTTCCTGGCCCGTCTTAATTTCTTTTTTAACTCTAATGATAAAGGGGACGATTGAATGCTGACACTGATACGAAAAAGGGACGGCAATCTTGAAAAATTTAATCCCGAGAAGATTACACTGGCTATTTTCAAAGCCGCCTGCGCCGTTGGAGGGAAAGACTTCCAGAGGGCGGAAGAGTTAAGCCGGCAAGTAGTTGAGATCGCTGAAAAGAAATTTAAAGACACGGTTCCTGATGTAGAAGGGATTCAGGACATAGTGGAAAAAGTCCTGATAGAAAACGGGCATGCCCAAACCGCCAAGGCCTACATACTGTACCGCGAGAAGCGGAGAAGCGCCAGGGAGCTGAACGCGCTCATCGGCGCCACCATAGAGATGTTTGCCGATTACTTGAACGACAGGGACTGGCATATCAAGGAAAACGCCAATACTCAGAAGAGTGTCAACGGGCTCAACAACTACATAAGAGAGATATTTACAAAGAAGTACTGGCTTTACGAGGTATACCCCAATGAGGTAAGAGAGGCCCATGAAAATGGGGATTGCCATATACATGACCTGGGATTTTTCGGGCCGTACTGTGCCGGCTGGGATCTAAGGCAGCTGTTGCTGGACGGCTTCGGAGGGGTGGAAGGCAAGATGGAGAGCCGGCCGGCCAAGCACCTGCGCTCTTTCTTGGGCCAGATAGTGAACTCCACCTTTACAACCCAGGGTGAGACGGCCGGCGCCCAGGCCTGGTCCAGCTTTGACACCTACTGCGCCCCCTTTATCAGGTATGACGCACTGACCTACAGCCAGGTCAAACAGTGCCTGCAGGAGTTCATATTCAACATAAACGTGCCTACCAGGGTAGGCTTCCAGTGCCCCTTCTCCAACCTGACCTTCGACATAAAAGTGCCGGATACCCTGAAAAACGAACCGGTCATCCTGGGCGGTCAGTATATGGATACGTGTTACGGGGACTTCCAGAAAGAAATGGATATGTTCAACAAGGCCTTTTGCGAAGTGATGCTGGAGGGAGATGCCAAGGGCAGGGTTTTCACCTTCCCGATTCCCACCATAAACATTACCAGGGACTTTGATTGGGATAATCCCGTTGTTGACGAGTTTATGAAGATAACCTGCAAGTATGGTATACCCTACTTCGCCAACTACATAAATTCCGACCTTTCCCCCGAAGACGCCGTTTCCATGTGCTGCAGGCTTCGCATAGACACTTCGGAGCTGAGGAAGAGGGGAGGGGGCCTGTTCGGGAGCAACCCAATGACAGGCTCTATTGGAGTAGTCACCATAAACCTTCCCCGCATAGGTTACCTCTCTTCCACCGAGAGCGAATTTAAGGAAAGGCTTTGGAAAATGGCCAACATAGGGAAGACGTCCTTGGAGATAAAGAGGAAGATAATCGAGGAACAATCCGAAAGGGGACTCTACCCTTATTCCACCTACTACCTCAGGCATATAAAGGAGAGGACGGGGGAATACTGGTACAACCACTTTAATACCATAGGTATAGTGGGAATGAATGAAGCCCTCTTAAACTTCATGGGTAAAGACATTACCAGCAAAGAGGGACAGGAGTTCGCTATAAGAATCATGAACTACTTGAGGGAGATTCTGACCGAGTTCCAGGCAGAAACCGGTCATTTCTATAACCTTGAAGCCACACCGGCAGAGGGAACTTCATACAGGCTGGCCCAGATGGACAAGGAGAAGTACCCGGACATAATAACGGCGGGTAGGGATGCTCCCTTCTACACCAATTCAACCCAGGTCCCCGTTGACTATTCCGACGACATTTTTGAGGTTATCGAACTCCAGGACGAGCTCCAGTCCCTGTACACGGGAGGGACGGTCCTCCACCTGTACCTGGGGGAGAGCATTGAAGACATAGAGACCTGTAAGGGACTTATAAGGAAGATTTTTACCAGATACAAAATGCCGTATATATCAATAACGCCCACTTTCAGCATATGCAACACCCATGGCTACATCAGGGGCGAGCACTTCACCTGCCCTCAGTGCGGCGCGAAGACGGAAGTCTGGTCCAGGGTCACCGGTTATTTAAGGCCGGTGGAGAACTACAACAAGGGGAAGAAGGAGGAGTATTTCACCAGGAAGAAATTCCGTTTGGAGGCTAAGGTGTCGTGAAAATAGCGGGAATTCAAAAAAACTCCTTCGTAGATTATCCCGGATGTATAGCCGCCGTGTTTTTTACGCCGGGGTGCAACCTAAACTGCTTTTATTGCTACAACAGGCAGTTAATAGACGGGGACGCCTGCAGGGAACTCCTGGACCCTGATGAAGCCCTTGAGTTCCTTGCAAGGCGCAAGGGTTTCCTTGACGCTGTTGTCATAAGCGGGGGGGAACCCACCCTGCAGGCCGGCCTGGCTGATTTTTTGCAGGAGATAAAGTCCATGGGCTACTCTGTAAAACTGGACACCAACGGGACCAACCCCCGTGTGCTGGAAAGGCTTATAGACGAAGGCCTGGTTGACTATGTGGCCATGGATTTGAAGGCCCCGGAAGATAGATACGCCGAGGTCTGCGGCAAGAGGGTAGACACAGCTTCCATAGAGGAGAGCAAGGGCGTCCTGTTGGAGGAGAGGATCCCCTATGAGTTCAGGACCACCGTCATTCCCCAGTTCACTCTGGATGACATTGTCCGCATCGCGGAGGGCATAAGGGGAGCAAGGCTTTACGTGCTTCAGCAGTTTAAAAGAGAGCTGACCTCGGGGAAAACCACCGATATCCGGAATTTTCAAAGACCCCACAACACCGGCTTTTTTGAGGCATGCGTAAATGAGGTAAGCGGCATTGTAAGGCGCTGCACCGTGCGCGGACTGCTTCATGACATTGACACAAAAAACGGGTCTCTTCCTCTTGACTTTGTATAAGTTTATTTGCTACAATAGAAAAGCGTTGTGAAAATTGCGCGTGGCGGCGTAGCTCAGTTGGCCAGAGCATTCGGTTCATACCCGAAGTGTCGTTGGTTCAAATCCGACCGCCGCTACCACGGGGCCCGTTGGTCAAGAGGCCTAAGACACCGCCCTTTCACGGCGGTAACAGGGGTTCGAATCCCCTACGGGTCACCAAAGGGCGCTTAGCTCAGCTGGGAGAGCACCTGCCTTACAAGCAGGGGGTCACAAGTTCGAGCCTTGTAGTGCCCACCAGACAAAAAGGTTGCGGTTAGACCGCAACCTTTTAAATTTTTCCCGCCAGTTGGCGAAAGTTAAACTCACACTTGGATTTATATGCCTCATCAGCTGTTTTTCATTACAACCCCTTCT
>JAKOSZ010000098.1 GCA_029776555.1 Bacillota bacterium
ATGCTACTGTAGTAGTAGATCACCCCTGCCAGGGCCAAAAGGGAAACGGCCAGAATCGCAAGGCTTTTACCTGTCCCGGACATCATAGGCCTTCTCTCCTCCCGGAAACTTCTGAATGATACCCGGCAATGGAACTCCCCTTTCCAATCAGTACGCCTTTACCCGCTTTAAGCCCTTTCTTGCGGACCTGGCCATGTCTTTTCCCCTTTTTAAAAGCCAGTCTTTTAAGCGGTTTATGGCCGTTTTCCTCGGCAATATCCCAAAGCCCTCCAGGATTTTTTCATACTCCGCCAGGTTCCTGTATTCCATTCTCCTGGAATAGGTAGACTTCATGTTCCGGTACATTTCCCTCCTGGGGCTGTAGCTTATAAATCCCGCCAGCTTTTGAGCCCCCACTTCATCCCTTAAGTCTCCCATGGGAGGGTTTATGCCCTTTTTGTACTCATAGAAAACCCATTTTACCTTTGAGGAGGGTATGCCGTGGACCTTTTCCAGGTATTCAGCCTGGGCCCTGTATTTTACTATGGAGTCCATGGAAGGCTGTAAAGGCACCAGGATGCAATGGCTTTTTTCGGCGGCTTTAAGCGCAAAGGGGTCAAACATGGAACCTGAGGCAATTACAACAACCAGGTCAAACAGGTCATAGGCGCTGTCTATTATCCTGAAAACCACCTGTTCGGCAGGATACTCATAAATGCCGTAAAAGCAGCCGGCCGGAATAATGTGAAGGTTTTCAAGCCCCTTTTTCCTGACACAGTAGTAGTAAAGGGAGCTGCCGTTGAACTTTCCGCCGGTCACATCATCCAGGAGGGTCCGCGGCTCAAAAAAGCCGCTGTTCCTCCCCCGGGAGTCATCCAGGCGGATATAGCTGGAAATATCGGAACCGGTGAAATCCATGTTCAGCAGCAGTACCGAAAGACCGGAAAGCCGGGCCGAAGTGTAGGCAAGTTCACAGGCAAATTCCGGGGAACCCCAGACAGCCAGCACCTGTTTTTTAAAGCCCAGGACCCTGCAGCCCTTCCTTTCAAGGCAGCTTAAGTTTCTTTTAACGCTTTCGGCGCTTTTCCCATGGGAAGCCTCCCCGTCAGGCGAGTCCTTTTCTATCAGCCTGGCCAAATCGGCCATGAGTTCCTCGGAAGAGGCATACCTTTCCTTGGGGTCCGTCCTGGTGCACTTGGCTATGACATGCTCAATACTGGGAGAAAGGCTTTTATCGTAGTACCTGACCGGTTTTATTTCAAAAGGAGGGCTGGTGGGGTCTTTACCCGTCAAAAGCTGGTGCATGGTGACACCAAGGCTGTAAATGTCCGTAGCCATACTGGTCTGCCCGAATCCATACTGTTCCGGCGCGGCATAACCCCTGGTACCTATGTACAGGGTGTCGCTGTCCGACTCGCTTTTATATTCCCTTGCCGTTCCAAAGTCAATGAGCTTTAAGCTGCCGTCCTTTGAAAGGATGATGTTGGACGGCTTTAAATCCCGGTATATAATGGGGTTGGGTTTCTGGCCGTGAAGGTAGTTGAGGACATCGCAGAGCTGCAAAGCCCATCCTATTACCGTTTTTTCATCAAACTTCCCAGCCCTGGCCAGTTCCCTGTCCAGTGAAACCCCGTCCATGTAGTCCACCACGGTATAGACGTGCCGGTCGTCTTCGATTATGTCGAAAACCCTGGGTAAGGCAGGGTGTCTTAACCTTTTCAGGATATGGGGCTCTGCAAGGAGCTCGACCCTTATGTCCCTTCCCTTTTTGATCTCCTTTATGGCCCAGAGGGTCCCCAGTTTAACATTCCGGGCAAGGTAGACAGTGCCCGTTCCCCCTTTACCCAGCACTTTCAGTATTTCGTATTTCCCTTCAAAAAGCCTTCCGGTTATCATATATACCCATCTCATCTAATATTAGTATTCAGGTATTTTATTATATAATTTTGTTATTATATGTAATATTTTGATAGTTAATATGATAATAACATATAATTATGGTAAAGTCTAGTATTAATAATAAAATTTTATACTTAAATGCAATTACAGGATATAAGGGGAAAAGCAAATTAAACCCTTGCGCCCTTTAAATGAAATGCAAAAAAAAATATAATGAAATTGGTTAAATTATGTCAGCCTGGAAAGCTGTAATTTAGCGGCCTTGTGATTATTTTCCGGGATGGGTTGTGTTTTGACCCCATGGGACCGCTTTGAGAAAAGAGCTTTCCGCTGACGCTGCCCTGCTGAGGCTGAACCGGCTCAGGCGGTGTTTACGCGCAAATTGCAGACATTGGGAGGAGTTTAATGAGAATAAGCGGGATAACCTATGCCACCCGGAAAACCCACAGGATAAGAAACACCTTTTTGTTCCTGTTAATAGTTTTGCTCACCGCCTCTGTTTCGCTTTTATCCCTTTTGCTGTTTTACGTGTGGAGGTACACCCACCCCCCAAAACTCTCCGTTCCGCTTTTCCCGTCCCAGGTCACTCCGTCGGAGGTAAGCTTCACAG
>JAKOSZ010000099.1 GCA_029776555.1 Bacillota bacterium
GAACTTATCCACCAGTTCCAAAGAAACCATCCCTACCTCTTTGAACTGGGTATTGGCCGCCCCACAGGCCATGGCCAGCCTTAACATGTCCTCATCATTCATGCCCTTTACAATGGCCGAAGCAAATCCCGCCACCATGGAATCACCGGAACCTATGGTGTTTACCACTTCAAGCCGCGGAGGTTTAGCGTGGAGAACACGGTTTTCGGTGACCATCAATGCTCCGTCCGCCCCCATGGAGGTGACCACATACTTTACCCCTGCCCCCAGTATTCCCGCGCAGGCCTCCACCATCTCTCCCAAGCCGGCAAGCTTTCTTCCCGCATACCTCTCCAGTTCCCTCCTGTTGGGCTTTACCATGCAGGGCTTGCCCTTTATGCCCTCGGTGAGCATTTCATTGCTGGTGTCCAGAATGGCGGGCACTCCCAGGGAAGCGGCCATTTCAATAAGCTTTTTGTAAAAATCCGCTGACATGCCCCGGGGCAGCCCTCCGGAACACACCAGCACCTCTGTCTGCGGGAGAACCTGGCCGAAAATTTCAAGGAAAGCTTCCTCCTGCTGCCCTGAAATCCAGGGCCCTTCCTCCAGGATTTCGGTTTCCGTGCCGGCAAACCGGTCTATTATGTTGATGTTGGTACGGGTTTCACCTTCTGCAGACACAAAGCGCGTGTCCACCCCTATGCGCCTTAATTCCGCTTCCAGCCAGTCACCCGCCTGTCCGGCCTTGAATCCCAGGGAAATGACCCGCTCCCCCAGGATAGAAGCCACCCGGGCTACGTTGGCGCCTTTCCCCCCTGCTGATTTAACCCCGCTCTTTATCCGGTACAGTCCGCCTGCCCTGAAATTCTCTATATAGTATATCTTGTCCACGGCAGGGCTCAAAACAACGGAAGTAATCATGCCACCCTCCAGGTTCGGTCTTTATAAGAAAAATACATTAACACCTTTTACCCTTTTATCATACTACAAAAGGCGAATAATACAACAGCACAGGGGTGCAGCAGGGGAATCGCCTGCATATTTAATGGCCTGCTAAAAAGAAATCGGACAGGTTCTGTTTGAAAAAAAAAGATGCCTCTTAGCCGGTTGGATAAAAAGGCTTCATAAGTTCAGATCATTAACCTTTCATAGGCTTCGGTAACAATTTTTATTACGCCATCCGCTGTCTTCTGCAATACCGCCTGTTCAGCCATGTTTTTTACGGTCTTGTAATCCGCCTTTCTTATGACATCTTTAACAAAGGGGATGCTGGCGGCGCTCATGCTAAACTCATCCAATCCCAGGCCCAGCAGCAGCAAAGCGGCCTTCTCATCACAGGCCAACTCACCGCATAACCCCACCCATTTTCCAGCTCTGTGAGCCGCGTCAACCACCTTTTTAATACCGGAAATAACGGCAGGATGAAAAGGGTTGTAGAGTTGTGCTATTTTTTCATTCCCTCTGTCCACAGCTAACATGTATTGAGTTAAGTCGTTGGTTCCGATGGAAAAAAAGTCCGCTTCCCGGGCAAAAACCTCCGACAGCATCACTGCCGCAGGCGTCTCCACCATCATGCCCACTTCTATCGAAGGGTTATATTCCACGCCCTCGCTTTTCAGTTCCTTCATGCACTGCAGCAAAATGCCTTTTGCTTGCAGGAATTCTTCAAGGGAAATTATCATGGGAAACATAACCCGGATTTCCCCGTAAGCACTGGCTCTTATTATGGCTCTCAACTGTGTTTTGAAAATGTCCTTCTCGTCCAGGCACATTCTGATAGCGCGCCAACCCAAAAACGGATTTTGTTCTGCAGCAAAGCGAAAATAGGGCAACTCCTTATCGCCGCCTATGTCAAGGGTTCTAATTACAACAGGCATATTTCTCATCTTTAGAGCGGCTTCTTTGTATACATTAAACTGTTCATCCTCAGTGGGAAAATGGCTGCCGTTCATATACAGGAATTCCGTTCTGAAAAGCCCGATACCCTCTGCGCCGTTTTTTACGGCATCGGCAATTTCTTTTACACTTCCGATGTTGGCAAAAAGCTTTACCGTTTTCCCATCCGTTGTCTGCGCCGGCAGCTCTTTTAGCCGGGCAAGCAGTTTTTCCCGCTCAATCAGTTTCTCACGTTTGGAAACATATTGTTCAACAGTCTCTTTTCCCGGATTGACGATTACAAGACCTTCTTCACCTTCCATAACAACCATGCTGCCGCTCTTAATAAAGTCCATGGCCTGCTTTGTGCCCACAACAGCCGGAATCCCAATGCTTTTCGCCATGATGGCTGTGTGGGACGTGGAGCCTCCCTGATCTGTCACAAAGCCTGCAACTTTGCCAATATCCATCATTGCAATGTCAGATGGCAGCAGGTCATTGGCAATGACAACCACGCTCTCCGGCAGGTCACTTAAATCTTCCATATGGACTCCGGCAAGGTTGTTGGCAATTCTTCCGCAAATATCCTTCACATCTGCGATCCGCTCCCTGTAAAACTCGTCATCTATCATGGCAAACATGCTTTCTATTTCCGAAAGGGTTTCATCCAGGGCTAACAAAGCGTTTTTACGTTCTTTTTTTATTTTCAGCGCCACGGATTCCACCAGCACAGGGTCGTCCAGCATTCCAATCTGCGCTTTAAGAAGGCTTGCTTCACTTTCCCCCAGCGCACCTTTTGCCCTTTCCATAACCTTCGTCATTTGCGCACGGGACTGTTCCACGGCCCGCAAAAACTTGCCGTACTCCTCTTCTACATCATCTTCCCCTATAAGGTCGGAGCTTACAACAACTTTCGATTTTTTGAAGACGAAA
>JAKOSZ010000001.1 GCA_029776555.1 Bacillota bacterium
AGTTTAACCAGGGTCTTTATAAGGCTGTTGCAGCTGTTTAAGACCAGGGTCTCCTCCTCCGGGAAGCTGTCTGGGAAACCCAAATCCCCGGCTATCCTGGACAACTCCCGCATCCTCCTGGACTGCTCCGAAAGGAGCAGCACCGCTGGCAGGGAAGCAACCTTAAGCGCTTCCACCCGGATATTGAGCTTCTCATTTCCGCTGTACTCTCTAAAGAGCTTTTCCAGGGATTCTGTCTCCTCTTTTGAGAGGCTGTCCTCCTGGCTTTGGGTCTCTTTTAAATTCTCCGACAGGTCGGCGTCTATCCTGGCAAACTTTACTCCTCTTTCCCTGAACTCGAGGAACTGCACGAAGTGGACGTCTATGAGGGAAGGCAGTATTACCGCCTCCATCCCGTTGTCCTTAAACATCTTGATATACTGGGCCTGCTGCCTCTCATCGGTCACATAGAAAACCGTGTCCTTTTGCCTGCTGCCGTTTCTTTTGAGGTAATCCTTCAGGGTTACGTAGTCGCCGCCGGTGGTCCTGAATATGATTATGTCCTTGACCCTGTCGTAAAACTTCTCCTCTTTCATGCAGCCGAACTTCACAAAGGGGTGTATGTCGTCCCAGTAACTGTTGTATTTCTCCCTCTCGTTTTCAAATATGGAAATGAGCTTATCGGCCACCTTCCTGGTAATGTGATTGGATATTTTCCTCACGCTGTCGTCGGTCTGGAGGAAGCTCCTGGACACGTTGAGAGGCAGGTCGGGACAGTCCAGTACGCCCTTTAACAGGAGCAGGAACTCCGGTATTATCTCTTTTATGTTGTCCGCCACAAACACCTGGTTGTAGAACAGCTTTATCTGCCCATGCAGGGCGTCGAACTCATGCCTTAACCTGGGAAAGTATAGTATTCCCTTCAGGTTCACCGGGTAATCCACGTCCAGGTGTATCCAGAAGAGCGGGTCATCAAACACCCGGAAGGCCTTCCTGTAAAATTCCCTGTATTCCTCATCAGTGCAGTCCTTAGGCTTTTTAAGCCATAGGGGTCTTGTGTCGTTTATGGGCCTTGCTTCTTCCTCCTTATCTTTGCCCTTTTCCTCGCCGGCGTCTTCCAGGAAGACTTCATATGGAAGGAAAGAAAAGTACTTCTCCAGCACCTCCCGCATCTTGTAATAGTCTAAGAACTCGGTGCTGTCCTCGGAAAGCCAAAGGGTTACCGTGGTTCCCCGCTCGCTCCTGTCCGACCGGTCCATCTCGTAGCTCATGCCGTCGGCGCTTGTCCACCGCACCGCCGCCGCGCCTTTCTGATATGAAAGGGTGTCTATCTGCACCTTCTCCGAAACCATGAAGGCTGAGTAAAAACCCAGGCCGAAATGCCCTATTATCTGGCTTTCATCGGTTTTATCCCTGTATTTCTCAAAGAAGTCCACAACCCCGGAAAAGGCTATCTGGTTAATGTATTTCCTGACCTCCTCATCGGTCATTCCAATGCCGTTGTCAATCACCCGGACGGTCTTATCCTTCTTGTTAACAACCACCTTTATGGAGTATTTGACGTCCTTCTCAACTTCCGCCTCTCCCATGGCAGCCAGTTTCTTAAGCCTGGTTATGGCGTCGCTGGCGTTGGAGACCAACTCCCTCACAAATATGTCCTTTTCCGAGTACAGCCATTTCTTTATGATAGGAAATATGTTCTCGGTCTGGACGGATATGGTCCCTCTTTCCCTGGACAAAGCATAACACCTCCCATATACTAGGCCCTTTGGTTAACATGCGGCCGACATACTATATATTACCTTCGGCTTAAAAACCTTGTCAAGAAAAACCTGGCACTCTGTTAAAGAGAGTGCTGATAAAAACCTCATACCCAGTTCCAATGGGCTGTCGCCGGTTTTTAAACCATTTTACCCCTTTGCGCCTAAAGACCCTTTTATCCTTCGCGGCCAAGAGACCCCGGCGTTCCTTTCAGCCGGATAGAAAAGAGCCGGTGGCGAACTAAAAAATGACAGGACAGGATTCTTTACCGGGCTTTTCACCGCACGGAAAAGAGCCGGCGGCTGCCGGAGTTTAAATAAATCTTAAGAAGGATATTTGCATTATATGTAGAATATAATAAAAAAAGAAAATACTGGTTTATAAGGACATTTTTATGCATGAAGGTCACAGGAAGAGGTTAAAAGAGCGCTTTATAAAGGAAGGGCTGGACAGCTTTGAACAGCATCAGGTCCTGGAACTGCTCCTGTTTTACGCCATACCCAGGAAAGACACCAACGAACTGGCTCACCGCCTTATAAAGAAGTACGGTTCCCTGGCGGGGGTATTTGAAGCCGATTTAATAGACCTGGCCGGCGTACCAGGCATGGGTGTCAATTCGGCCCTGCTGCTGTCCTTGATACCCTCTCTGGCAAGGGTTTACTTCCGGGACAGGTGGGGAGACAAACCCTTTCTGGGGAGCTCCAACAGGGCGGGGGAATATGCCGTTTCTCTCTTTGCAGGGCGCCAGTATGAGGTCTTCTATGTCATCTGCCTGGACGCCCAGAACAGGGTAAACCACTCAGCCCTTGTCCATGAGGGCACCATCAATGAAGCGCCCATTTACCCAAGGATAATAGTTGAAACCGCTTTAAGGCACCAGGCCAACAGCGTCATACTGGCTCACAACCACCCGGGAGGAAGCCTTGTGCCGTCCAGCGCCGATATTGAAGTCACCAGGAAAATCAGCTCCGTGCTCAACGCCATATCCATAAACGTGGTGGACCACATCATTGTGGCCGGGGATAAATATTTAAGTTTTGCAGAAAAAGGCCTTTTGGAGCCTCAGCGCAAACTTTAGAACATGCTGTCATTATTGCCGTTTGTTTGTCTTTATCTTCCATTTGTTTCCCCTGCTGCCTTAAACAACGCCATATGCTATTATTTTTGCGCTATAAAAAAGCATGGGCCAGAGAAAATAACTTTGGAGGTGTTGCAGATGAAAAAAAGGTTCCAATTGTTTGTATCCTTTGCAACGTGCGCCATTGTCCTCTTATTACTGCTGGCCGCATGCGCTCCCGGCGGAAGAACTAACCCCAGGACTCCGGATCAGGCTTTAACACCGGACAAAAACAGAAATATGGGACAAAACCTGGGTACGGACAATAACAGGCTGCTAAGACTGGACGAAAGGAGTCCCGGCGCAGGACAGGGCACCGCCGACACCCAGAGGGCACAAAACATCAAGGAAAAGCTTGAAGCCATAAACGGGCTGGGAAACGTAAATGTCGTGGTCATGGACAACACGGCCCTGGTCGGCTACAGTGTGACGGGGGCGGCAGACAGGGCGGACAACATTAAAGATGAAGTCGAAAGAACCGCCAGGCAGGCAGACCCTTCCATTACAAGAGTCGTTGCCACCGGTGAAGGCGATGCTGCGGCCAAGATCGGCCAGCTGGCAAAAGATGCGGCGAACAACAGGCCCATGGACGATATAAGGAACAGGTTCAACCAGCTTATCAATGAAATAAACACTACCGCCAGCTAAATCAAAGGCTTCCTAAAGGCGCTGACCTTCGGAAGCCTTTTCTTCTTTTTCTTTGCGTGGTTTGCGGGCTTGAATTGTCTCAATCACTTGTAAGGTGCTGTTTTACGTAATTTTCCACCATCCTGTCAAAGAAGTCCCTTATTGACACAATGGTAGGGTTAGAGGCTGACTCAAACCCAAGCTCTCCTATGTGAGAGACAGGAAGCACCTTGATTGACGTACCGGAAAGAAAAACACCGTCAAATTCCGCCAGGCGGTTTACTCCTATAAGGGTCTCCACCACTTCAATGTCAAGCTTCTTGCAAGCGTCAATGACGTATTTCCGGGTAACTCCTTTAAGGACATACTCCGACGGCGCCGTATAGACGTTATTCCCTCTTACAAAAAAGACATTGGACTTGCTGCCTTCGGTGATTTTCCCGTCAGCGTTTACCAGGAGGACCTCAAACACCCCTTTTTCAGCTATAGCCTTCCTGGTGCGCTCCACATATTCCCTGTTGTCCAGTTTCAGGTTGGGACTGTTCCTTTCCCACTCTATAAGATCGGTTTTGACTCCCTGCTCCACCTCTTCCCCGGAGGGGTAGTAGCTCTTGCTTATGTGAAGTCTCCAGCAGCTTTCATTACCTTTTTGGTAGACCGATACCCTCACATTGCAGTTTTTCCTGTCATTTGCCTCTACAACTTTTATAATCCGCGAGAAAAGCTCCTCCTGGGAAAGGTTGCTGGCAAAGCCGGCCGTTTTCATGGACTCTAGCAGTCGCTCATAGTGGTCTTCCAGGAAAAGCGGCACCCTGTCGATAATCCTGATTACCTCGTACACTACCGCCTGGTTTTCTATGGGATGCTTTTCCAGCTTTTCGGACGGTACAAGCTGTGCCCCTTCCATAGAAAACCTGCCGTCGATTTCTCCCATTGTATTCACTCCCCGTATTTTACAAAGGCTCCTGTGCAAAACCTGCTGCATACCTTGCTTCATGTTTTGCCAAGCCCATTAAATGAACTCATCTCAAGGTCTCTCTTCGCGGCACCGCCGTTGACAGCTTAAAGCGAAGCGAAGACAGCTTTCTATATGTACCATAGAGTATAATATAATTATAAAAAAAAAAATTTGCAATAACTTTTTGTATTTATTTTTAAGGCCTGTGAACTAAAATCATATTATTGAAGCGCCAAAGCTATCAGGTATAATATCTTGGCCGCGCTGCCGGCGTCCATGTTCGTCGCCCACACCACATGTTCTTTGAGATTTTCCCATCTTTCCTCCCTTGTCTTGCCGCTGTCATACGCCTTTTCGATGCTGTCTATCCTGCTCAGCAACTGGTCAATTAAGTGGTACAGTATTGTCCCGTCGTTTTTTACGTCATCCCGCGTTTTTTGCAAGGCCCTTGTGAAATTAGGAACCGGTTTCTTAACCTGGGGCGTTTCCGAAACCTGCTCCCTCGGTCTTTCAGAGCTCTGGCTTTCTTCCCGGGCTTTTGACTTCAGCTCAGACATAAAAATCTCGAGTTTTCTTTTCAGGATTCTGACATCTTTCAAATAGTCGGTTACTTCAAAATAGGAAAACTCCGTCAGGCCACGCCTTAACTGGAAAATACGGGCGGTGTAGTCATTGACAATACTTTCGCAAAGCTTTCTGGCAGCTGCGCGGTCGCCGGAATTAATCACCTCGTCGCACTTTGCAATATCTTCCTCTACTTTTTTTAAAAGGTTGTCATTCATAACCTCACCTCCTCGTATAATAGTTTTTGTAAGGTTTCAGCAAGCTTTTTTCCAGCTGCAAACCCTAGCGGTATCGACCCCAAACTTGCTGGAAATTGATCTTAATTACCCACCTCGAAGGCTCCCTCAATAGCCTTCTTCAAAGCCTATCTTACATAGTCACATACTTACTGCGCAGCAGTAAGCGGCCGCCCCGCCTTCTTCGGCCAAC
>JAKOSZ010000100.1 GCA_029776555.1 Bacillota bacterium
AAATCTGCTTCCTTGCCGTCTATGACCGTTTTGTACTGCTCGCACTCTATGAGGTTTCCGTCTATTCCGCAAATGCCCACGGCTTTTCCACCCTTTTTATTCAGCAAAGACACTATTTCCTTGTTGGTCTTGCCCACCAGGACCATCTGGGCCACTTCCATGGTGGCGGCATCGGTCACCCTCAACCCGTTGACAAACCTGCTCTTTATGCCAAGGGTCTCCAGTGTCCTGGTGACTTCGGGCCCTCCGCCGTGGACCACTACGGGGTTCATGCCAATGTACTTAAGGAGGGTTATGTCCTCCATGACGGAATTTTTAAGTTCCTCGCTGATCATGGCGCTGCCGCCGTATTTAATTACGACCGTTTTCCCGTAAAGATTTTGTATATAGGGCAGTGCCTCTATAAGAATCCCTGCTTTTTTGATGACGGTTTCCATTGAATTTTCCACTAATACCACCTCCCAGGACAGGGGGACTGCTGCCTTGACCCGCATACCCCTGTGCTTTTAACTTAAACTTACAGGCTACAGGTATAAGCCCGGGCTTTTGAGGCCGGTGTTTTCAGGGAAACCGCACATTAAGTTGAGGACCTGCACCGCTTGCCCGGCTGCCCCTTTCCCCAGGTTGTCAAGGGCCGACAGCACTATTACCCTGTTAAGCCTTTTGTCTACCACAATGCCGATGTCAATGAAGTTTGAACCTGCTGTATGCTTGGTCTCGGGAACTTTTCCTTCGTCCAGCACTCTCACAAAGAACTCATCCCTGTAATACTCCTTATATATGTCTATCAGCTCCGCTGTATTCCTCTCCTCGGCAAGGTCGGCATAAATGGTGCAGAGCATGCCGCGCTTCATGGGAGCAAGGTGGGGTGTAAAGGACACCCTTATTTTCTCCCCGGCTAACAGGCTCAATTCCTGCTCGATTTCCGACGTGTGCCTGTGGCTGGCCACTCCGTACGCGCAGAAACTTTCGGTCCGCTCGCTGAACTGGTACATGAGGTCGGTTTTCCTCCCGGCTCCCGACACGCCGGATACGGCGTTTATAATTATGCTCCTGGTGTCCACCAGCTTATGGGCCAGTAACGGCGCTAACCCCAGGATGGAACAGGTGGGATAACAGCCCGGGTTTGCCACAAGGCCGGCAGTCCTGATCTTATCCCTGTATATCTCCGGAAGGCCGTATACGGCCATATTCACATAATCGGGGGCTGCGTGTTTCACCTTATACCATTCTTCGTATACCTTTACGTCCCTGTACCTGAATGAACCGCTGTGGTCTATGACCCTCCTGTTTTTCTCAATGAAGGCCGGTATTATCTGCTGGGACGCCGTATCGGGAAGGGCAAACACGAAAATGTCGGCCTTGTCCATGACTCCTTCAATATCAAGGCTCCGGCACTCCATCTCGAAGACGTTTTTCAAATGGGGGTATACGTCGGACATTTTCATCCCCGTAAAGCTCTGGTTGACTATTACGGATATGTTAACCTCCGGATGGCTGTGGAGAAGCCTCACTATTTCCATACCCACATATCCGGTTACACCGATAATTCCTACGTTAACCATGGTTCAACCTCCGACCCGACTCTGATTTTATAATTATACATAGTAATGTATAAAAATGCAACAGGTTTTTAACTTTTACTTTCCAGGGTCCCTGTTTCCCTTATTTTCGGGAGTTTGTGAACCTGGCCCGGGTCCCTGAATAATCCACGGGGAGGAGACGGATATCCTTAATAATCCAAAGGGGGGAGAAAGGGGCATCTTCATTATGCACTTGTTACAAACTGCGTGTCTCTTTTTGTGAAAAACTACTGTGGACGCATCCTGCTCTTAATGTTAGCATTAAGCTAGTGCTATTTTTCGAAAGGAAGAAGAATGGGGGGTAGCAAATGGCAACTGTTAAGTTAAAGAACGTAACAAAGAGGTTTGACAACGGTGTAGTGGCTGTTAACGGTTTCAACCTGGACATAGAAGACAGGGAATTTATCATCCTGGTAGGCCCTTCGGGATGCGGTAAGACCACAACCCTCAGAATGATTGCAGGACTTGAGGAGATCACCGAAGGTGAAATCTACATCGGCGACAAGCTGGTTAACGATGTTCAGCCTAAAGACAGGGACATAGCCATGGTGTTCCAGAGCTATGCTCTCTACCCGCACATGACGGTTTTTGACAACATGGCCTTTGGTCTTAAGCTGAGAAAGTTCTCAAAGGAAGACATCAGAAAGAGAGTGCACGAAGCCGCTAAGATTCTTGAAATCGAGCACCTTCTCGACAGAAAACCCAGGGCTCTGTCCGGTGGTCAGAAGCAGAGGGTTGCCCTGGGAAGAGCCATAGTCCGCGAACCGAAGGTGTTCCTGCTGGACGAACCGCTTTCCAACCTGGACGCGAAGCTGAGGGTCCAGATGAGAACCGAGCTGACAAGACTTTTCCAGAAACTGCAGACCACCTTTATATACGTTACCCACGACCAGGTAGAGGCCATGACAATGGGTACCAGGATTGTGGTTTTGAAAGACGGCATCATCCAGCAGGTTGATGCTCCGCAGGTGCTCTATGAGAGACCCAACAACATGTTTGTTGCGGGCTTTATCGGCACTCCGCCCATGAACTTCATCGATGCCACCATTGAGAGACGCGGGGATGAAATCCACCTGCTCTTCGGTTCCCACGACATAAAGCTTCCTGAGGGCAAGGCTAAGAAACTCGACGCTGCTGAGCATGACGGCAGGAAGGTTGTCATTGGGATAAGGCCTGAGGACATACATGATGAGGCCATGTACATTGAATCCATGCCGGACAGCCTGGTAAATGCGGAAGTTTCGGTGGTAGAGGCTCTCGGAGCTGAAACACTGCTGTATGTGACGGTTGACGGCATTGATGTGGTGGCCAGGGTAAATCCCAGGACCAAGGCAAGAGTTGGCGACAAGATCAAGATGGCCTTCGATGCCAACAAGATTCACCTGTTTGACAAGGAGACCGAGGTTACGATAATTAACTAGGGAATAAGCTTAAAAAGTTTAAAGAGGCTGTCTATGGCGGCAACCGCCTGAACAGACAGCCTCTTTTTTTGTACGGGAAATGCGGCCAAATCCGGGATAAACTCCAAACAGAGCATGTCAATTTAATTAGATGCAATGCCTCCTGTTATTGTATAATATTCATATAAATTATACCCTTGATGCAGGAAGCCAGAGGTTTTCCGCTGAAACTGCCGGCCTTAAGGATTGGGGCGCCTTGGCCTTGCCATGTTCACTTACCATAAAAAAAAGGGAAGCGGTAGGAATGAAGGTATTTCAAAAACATGTGAATGAGTTAAGGGACATTTTAGACCGGGAATTTGGCGTGCTGGACGACCGGGGAGTAATTGTGGCGTGCTCCGATGAAAACAGGATCGGGAGTGTCCACCCGGACTTTGAAAGGGCCGGGAGAGCCGACGGCCGCTTGTACATCGGGGGCGGCATGGCGTTTATGAAACTGCAGGATAGAGGTACGGACGGCTATACGGTATATATAGGTTCCGCCGACGAGGAAAGCATCAGGTATTTGAAACTGGTGGCCGTTACTATTTCCACCGTCAGGGCGTACCAGGAAGAGAAAAGCACCAGGAAGCACTTTTATATGGAACTGCTTTTTGGGAAAACAGCTCCCGGAGAGACGGCGGAAAAAGCCAGGGAGCTAAAAATTCCCTGGGACGCTCCCAGGGCCGTAATGGTTGTCAGGGCCGGCGGCGCAAAGGATTTTGGCATAATTGATATTATACAGGCCTTATACTACAGCAAGACCAGGGACTGTGTCATAGCGGCGGATGATACGGACACCGCCGTCATATGGGAACTTAAGCGCAGTGAAAACATAGAGGCGGTTGAAAAGGCTGCCGCTTTGATCTCGGATACCCTGACCGCCGAGTTAATGATTAAGGCCAAAATAGGCATAAGTACTGTGGCCAACGCCCTTTTAGACCTCCCGCGTTTATACGGAGAAGCGAATACCGCCCTTGAAATCGGCCGGATTTTCGAGCCCGAGAGGACGATTTTAAGTTACCGCAGCCTGGGAATAGGAAGGTTGATTTACGGGCTGCCCGAGGAAACCTGTTCCCTCTTTTTAAAAGAGGTGTTGGGCGAAGCTTCTTTGGATTCGCTGGAGCCCGAATACCTGCACACGGTCCTGAGATTTTTCGAAAGCAACCTTAATGTAAGCGAGACTTCCCGGAGGATGTATATCCACAGAAACACCCTGGCCTACAGGCTTGAGAAAATAAAGAAGCTAACCGGCCTGGACCTGACCAGGTTTGACGATGCGGTGGTCTTTAAGCTGGCCGTTCAGGTGAAGACCTACCTGGAGAGAAAGTGATGCCCGGCCCAGGGAAGCCGGCTTCCGTGTCAGGTTATACAGAACACGGAGGAACTGTCCCTTTATGAATGATGCCGCTAAACCCGGATGGCCTGCCCTGCGGCCAGTGCTGCCTGGCTAAGGAGAATTGCCATCCCACGGCAGGTGGTACTGGGCACAGAAAAACCGTTCCCAAGTGCCACCTCTGAACACAGGAGAACCGTCTCCTTAAGTTCGACAGTGCACAAAAGAACCGTCCCTCTGTGCACAGTGCACAAAAGAACCGTCCCTCTGTGCACGTCCAAAAGAACAGTCCCCCTGGACACTGGATGGTAATTTGTGCATTTTGGCGAATTTAAAAAGGAGTTGTCGAATAAGTGTAGAAATAAATAGTGTATACCGTGACGCTTGGTTAAGGTTAGGATTGGTTAAACAGGCCAGGTCGGCACATAAAGAGTAAAAAATACGCAAGGGTGCCTGGGGAGAGTTGAAGTGGTCGAACTTAAAAACATAGTAAAAAGGTATGAAAACGGTACGGTGGCTTTAAGAGATATCAGCTTGAGGATATGCAAAGGTGAATTTGTTTTTATAGTAGGCCCCAGCGGGTCGGGAAAATCCACCCTGGTAAAGCTTTTGCTAAAAGAGGTGGAACCGACGGAGGGCGAAGTTATAGTAAACGGCTTTAATGTGACACAGATGAGGCCTAAGGATATACCGAAGCTGAGGAGGAGCCTTGGTGTGGTTTTCCAGGATTTCAGGCTTCTTCCCAACAAGACGGTTTATGAAAATGTAGCCTTTGCTTTGCAGGTAACGGAAGCCGTTCCCAAGGAAATAAGGAGACAGGTGCCGATGGCGCTGGCACTGGTGGGTTTGAGCAAAAAGGCCAACGTATACCCCGGCCAGCTGTCGGGTGGGGAACAGCAGAGGGTAGCCCTTGCCAGGGCCATGGTAAACAGCCCCCTCCTCATTGTAGCCGATGAGCCTACAGGCAACCTGGATCCCGATACGTCATGGGAGATAATGAAGCTTTTAAACGAGATTAACCAGAGGGGCACAACTGTTATCGTGGCCACTCATGAAAAGCAGATAGTCAACGCCATGAAGAAAAGGGTAATAGCTCTTGACAGGGGTGTTTTGATAAGGGATCAGGAGAGAGGGATTTACGAAAGTGAAGATAAGAACGATAAACTATTTGATTAAGGAAGGCGCCGTAAATTTTTTTAGAAACAAGCTTATGACCGTTGCTTCCCTTAGCGTGGTGACCGCCGCGCTGGCTGTCTTCGGGGTGTTTTTCCTCCTTTCCCTCAACGCGGGTTACAACCTGAATATTTTAAGAGAGCAGCCGGAGATAAACGTTTTTTGCTTCCCCGAGATAGACGACGCCCAGGTGGACCAGGTGGAGGAAATAATAAAGAACCACCCGAAGGTGGCAAGCTACACCAAAATATCAAAGGAGGAAGCCTTTGATAAAGCCATAAACGAGATCCTGGAGGGCAATAAAGAGCTTTTGGAAGGGTTCGACGCAAGCATAATGCCTGTCACGTTTGTAGTAAAGCTCAAACATCCTTCCTACAGCGTAGAGGTGTCTAATGAATTCAGCGGGATTCCCAACGTGGAAAAGGTGGAGAGCCCTCAGAAGGTCATGGACTTGATTTCAAAGCTGGTTTACTGGATACCTTTTGTCAGCTTTCTCCTGCTGGTTATACTGTTTGTGGTCTGTGTGCTCATAATATCCAATACCATCAAGCTCACCGTGTTTGCCAGGAGGAGAGATATTAACATAATGAAGTACATCGGGGCTACCGACTGGTTTATACGTTGGCCTTTTATTTTTGAGGGTGTTATAATAGGAATTGTGAGTGCGATTTTGGCTTTCGGACTTACGTCATACGGGTATCACGTGCTGGAGAGCAGGATAAACCACGACTTAGAAAATATCGGTATAGACTTAATATATTTACTTAAAGTTGGAGATGTATGGGTGCGCATTGCGCTTACTTATGCTATAATAGGGGTTACCGTGGGTATTCTTGGGAGTGTTACTTCCATAAGAAAATACCTTAAGGTTTAGTTGTTTTTTAACTGTTTTGAGTGGTGGGGGTTTTTACCGATGAAAAAAACCATATCATTAGCTGTTGTGTTTTCTTTCCTTTTCACCGTGGGTCTTGTGGTGCAGGCGGACAAACTGACGGACTACGAGAACGAGAAAAAGAAAGTTAACAGTGAGCTGACCGGTATAAAGAACCAAAAGACGGTGCTGGCAAAAAGAATTGAAGAAAAAAAGGCCAAGCAGAAACAGCTGGAAGAGGAGAGGAAGAAAAGGCAGCAGGAATATGAAGAGTTGAGCAAGCAGATTGACAGCCTGGAGAAAGAGATAGCAATGCTTCAACTGGCCGTTGAAGAGGCCGAAGACAGGTATGAAGAGCAGAAGGATCTTTTTAAGACAAGGCTCAGGGTCATGTACCAGAATTCCAACATCTCATACCTGGAAAGCCTTCTCGAGTCCAGAAACCTGGGTGAGTTTTATCAGAAGCTCAGGATTATCTCCCTTATTGCAAGAAATGACAAGAAACTCCTTACTGAACTGGATGCGGCCAAGAAAGACGTAGAGTTTAAGAAGGGGCTCCAGGAACTGATAAAAACAAAAACCGAAAGCATGGCGGATGAAAAGAAAGAGGTCATTGCCAGCTTAATGTCGTCCAGGGCAAGCCTTGAAACGGAAATAAGCAGAGACAAAAAGATGCTGCAGGAACTGGAGCGAAGAGAGGACGAGCTCATTAAGGAATCCGCCAGGATCAGCAAGATGATCCAGGAGCTTTTGAGCAACGAGAAGTATAACAAGGGCAAGATGAAATGGCCCTGCCCCGGGAATACCACCATCACTTCACAGTTTGGGAACAGGCTGCATCCCATACTTAAGGTGTATAAGTTACATACCGGAATTGATATCGCGGCCAATTATGGAGCCAACATTGTTGCGGCCCAGGACGGAAAAGTCATAGTGGCGGGCTGGCAAAACGGCTACGGCAACACCGTAATAATAGACCACGGCGGAAAAATTGCCACGTTATACGCCCACTGCAGCAAACTGCTGGTAAAAGTCGGAGATAAGGTTAAAGCCGGAGACGTCATAGCGAAAGTGGGATCTACCGGATGGTCTACGGGACCCCACCTCCATTTCGAGATTATAAAGGACGGAAGTCCCATTAACCCGCTGTCAGGAGGTTACCTTAAATAGCCTGCGATAAAAAACCCGGAGTAAATTCCGGGTATATTATTGCTGTCTTTAGGCTTTACTTTTTGAGCCAAAAACGCCCTGAAGCCGACAGGAGCGCGGAATAAGGTCTGAGAAACTCGGGGTAGAATTGGCATGAAAACAGTGGCATATTATATAGGGACGGCTTGTTTTCGCTTTGGAGGGTGAAACCGCTGCTTAAGTTTAAACGGTGAGAGTCTGAAAGGTAAAATGCCCTCCATGTTTGTTTTTGTATGCGCGGTGTGAATTCAGGGGTTAACTTTATGCGGGGTGTTTGGATTGAGAAGATTGCGTTATTTTAGAAGCAATGCAGTTTTAGTGGTTGTTATAACCGCCCTGGCCACTTTTACGGTGTCGGCCCTGCTGTTTATAGGTTGGAGCCACTTTAAGCCCAACAGCATTATTTTTGACACCAGGACCGTCAGCGCGAATAATATCAGAAAGTTTAACAAGGTGAGGAATTTGTTAAAGTCTGAATACTACGGGGAAGTGGATGAAAACAAGCTGCTGGAAGGGGCCATTGCCGGGATGGTTGAGGCCCTTGGGGACCCGTACACCGCCTACTACAACAAGGAGGAATGGCAGATGCTCCAGGAGGAAGTGGGCGGCAACTATGTGGGCATAGGGGTTGTTATCACCACCGACGAGGACGGCCTTATTACAGTGGTGGAGATATTTAAGAATTCTCCTGCCGAGAAGGCCGGGATTAAGGCGGGAGACAAAATCATCAGGGTGGACGGCAAGGATGTAAAAAACTTAAGCGAGGACATGGTAATAAAAATGATCCGGGGGAAGGAAAACACGAAGGTTGCAATAACCCTTTTCCGGCCTTCGGAAGAGAAGACCATTGAGCTGGAACTGACCAGGCAGCTGGTTGATATAGAGAACATAGAGAGCCGGAAGCTGGAGCAGGACATAGGCTATATCAGGATAATAAAGTTTGACACGGACATTGCCAGGGATTTTAAGGGGCATCTCAATGAGCTTATGGACAGAGGAATTAAGGGGCTGATAATTGACGTAAGGGATAACCCGGGAGGTCTCTACGATGAGGTGGTGGAGATAGCCGACCGGCTCTTGCCGGAAGGGATAATCGTATACACCGAGGACAAGTACGGGCAGAAAGAGGTGGAGTATTCGGATAAAGATTACCTTGATATGCCCCTGGTGCTGCTCATAAACGAGTACAGCGCCAGCGCATCGGAAATACTGGCAGGAGCCATAAGGGACCACCAGAGGGGAACCCTGGTGGGTGTAAAGACCTTTGGGAAAGGACTGGTGCAGGAGCCCATTTCCCTTGGAGACGGATCGGGTCTTAAAATAACGGTGCAGAAGTATTTTACCCCTGCCGGCTATTGCATACACGGAAAGGGGATAGAACCCGATATAGCCGTGGATGCGGGGGAGAAGTACAAGAATGTTTCCGTATCCCGGATACCCATTGAAGAAGACAGGCAGCTTATAAGAGCAGTGGAAGTGTTAAAGCGGCAGTTAAAGTAAATGCTTTTAATTTCCGTTTTGCGCATAAATTGTCCTTTCCTGTGCAGAATAATAACAAGGCCGTGAAGCAGTAAAAATTCCCATGTTCCCCGGAGCTTTACTGTGGAAGAAGGCCATGTTTGGACAATTTAGGAGGTGTGCTTTTTGGCTCCGGCTGACAAAAAACTTGATAACATCAGGCTTAAGTATGAGATAGCCGAAGAACTGGGTCTTGGCGAAAAGGTCAGAAAGTTCGGGTGGAAGAGCCTTACGGCAAAGGAGACCGGGAGAATAGGGGGTATTGTAACCAAAAAGAAGAGGCTGATGCAGGCCAAATAAGGCGCTGCACTCCTGCCCGTGGACGTCCTTAGCATGAGTGCCTTGCCCTGGACACAAGGGGGTCAAAAGATGTATTGCAGTTTTGCGTATATATACGACAGGCTGATGCATGACGTAGATTACACCCGCTGGGCCGACTACCTTGAGAGCCTTTTTTCCCTCCTGTCGTTAAAGCCAAAGCTTATAGTTGATTTGGGCTGCGGCACCGGATCCCTGACCCTGTTAATGGCCCGGAGGGGTTATGAGATGATAGGGATTGACCAATCGCCTGACATGCTGGCCTGTGCCCGGCAAAAATCCGAAAAAGCCTCCACTCCTGTACAGTTTTTAAACCAGGACATGACGGCTTTTAAGCTTTTCAGGCCGGCAGACGCAATGGTATGCCTCATGGACAGCGTAAACCATGTCACCAGGCTAAGGGACTTAAAAAGGATGCTTGAGCGTGTCCACAGGTATTTAAACCCCGGAGGGGCTTTTATATTTGATATAAACACTCCTTACAAGCTTGAGAAACTAATCGGCAGCAACATCTTCTATGAAATAGGAGACGATGTGGCATACCTCTGGCGGAGTTCATTCCAAAAGAAAAGGCGCGTTTGCGTATTTGACATGACTTTCTTTGTCAGGCGCGGGGAGTATTACGAGAGGTTTGATGAAGTAATAAGGGAAAGGTCGTATACCGTCCGGGAGCTTCACGATATGCTTAAGGAAGCAGGATTTGAAGTCAGGGGGGTATATGACCGGCTCAGTTTAAAGCCCGCTGAATCTAAAAGCGAGAGGGCTTTTTTCGTGTGCAGGAAACAGGTTTAGTGGTATTTAAACGTAAGAATATGCAGCATTGACTGCATGGGGAATTTGTTTTTCCGCAATTGACAATCCGCACGGTGCTGTGGTATTCTTGTTTTATGTTTATTGGGCGCTGTTTGGGCTGGTAAACATGAAGTAATAGTTTCAGGAGGATGTAATAATGGTAAAAGGAAAAGTGAAGTGGTTTAACGCTGAGAAGGGTTTTGGCTTCATAGAGAGAGAAGGCGGCAAAGATGTTTTTGTACACTTTTCCGCGATTGAAATGGATGGCTTCAAAACCCTGGATGAAGGTGCAGAGGTCGAGTTTGAGATAGTTGAAGGCGCCAAGGGACCTCAGGCCACCAAAGTGCGCAAGCTGTCGTAACCAGATTTTTTTAATTTGAATCAAATTGCTCCATGCGTTGATGATAGATGGTTTGTCCGAGTGTGAACAGGCTACGAAAGCATAAGAGATGCCCAGCGGCATTCAAGCAGGTATGGAACAATTGATATGTTTGATATGTTTGGAGAATAACCCCCGGTTTTAAACCGGGGCTTCTTATTTCCAAAACAA
>JAKOSZ010000101.1 GCA_029776555.1 Bacillota bacterium
AATAAAGGGCTGGAGGAAACCGGCTGGAAAGACGCTCTGCTGGTGGGAACCGCCCAGGGGATTGCCATACTGCCGGCGGTGTCCCGTTCAGGCCTGACCATTGCCGGTGCCCTGGGGCGCGGCCTGGAACGGGGCTTTGCCCTAAAGTTTTCCTTCCTGCTGTCAATACCGGCCATACTGGGGCCTGCGCTCCTGGACGGCCTTAAGCTGGCTGCCGGAGAGCCTCTGGGGGTGCCGCCGGCGGTGCTGGCGGCCGGCATGGCTGCCGCCGGGCTTTCGGGCTATTTCTCGGTGAAGTTTATGCTGAGGCTGTTTTCCAAGGCAAGCCTTAAAGTGTTCTCCTACTACGTCTTTGCGGTGGGGAGCCTTGTGCTTTTAGACCAGCTGTTTTTCGGGATCTTCTTCGAAAAGCTGTTCTGAAGCTTAAATGCCGCTATCCCGGAAATTCAGGCCGACTAGGAAAAACGTCCTAAATGGGCGGAAGCAAGCACTATATAAATTAAGGCTTAACAGACTATATGAAAAACGGCCAATGTCTAGTAATATATAATTGAACATTAGCATTTTTCCCTTCGAAAGTTTTGGAGTTTACGCTCCATTTCTTTTTGCCCTTTTTTCCGGCAAGGATTTTCCGGCGGGTTTTTAATACAGTATTAAAAGCCTAGAAATAAGTACTCCTGTACATTTTCATGTTGCATATTTATTACACCCTATATTATAATTATAAGGGTGTTGTTGAGAACTATTTTATAAGGGGATGCGGAAGATGAAAAAGATGTTTTTCAAATCTCTTGCGTTTCTTTTAGCAGCGGGGCTCATAATTTCGCTGTCGGCCTGCGCCGAAAAAAATGACGTTATGAAAAGGGTCAAGGACAGAGGGCAGATAGTGGTCGGCACCAGTGCGGACTATCCCCCCTATGAGTTCCACAAGTCCATCAACGGCGTAGACACCATTGTTGGCTTCGATATTGACATTGCCAGGGAAATTGCCAAAGACCTGGGTGTGGAACTCAAAATAATCGATATGGACTTTGGCGGACTGCTTGCTGCGCTCAATGCCAACACGGTGGATTTCGTCATCGCCGGAATGACGCCGGACGAGGAGAGAAAGAAGGCCGTTGACTTTTCAATAATATACTATGAAGCGGAACAGGCGGTACTTATAAGAGCTGAGGACAAGAACAACATTAAAACCCTGGCGGACCTCAAGGGCAAGAGGGTTGGGGCTCAGCAGGGTTCCATCCAGGAAGAGATCGCCAAGGAGCAGATAAGCGGGGCCAATGTCCTCTCCCTTGCCAAGGTGCCCGATCTCATACTTGAACTCAAGACCAAGAAGGTAGATGCCCTTGTAATGGAACGACCGGTTGCAAAGAATTATGTCAAAACCAATCCCGAGCTCTTTATCACCGATATAAAGGTTGAAGATGATGAAGGAGGTTCGGCCGTTGCCGTGAAGAAAAACAATCCTGAGCTTGTGAAAGCCATAAACAAAACCCTGGACAGGCTCATGAAAGATGGCAAGATTGACGAGTTCTTCGCCAAGGCCGTAGAACTTTCCGAAGAGTAATCAACCCTGCCTTTGCAACAATTAAAACCGTGCCTGGTATAAAATAGCGGATTTAATCCGCTGTTTTATATGTTGTGGAAGGAGGGGAAGTGTTGAATTTTAGTTTTTTGTCCGAATACGGATATTTCTATGTGGAAGGCACCAGGATTACCATCATACTGACGATTTTTACGGTGTTCTTCGGAGTGATAATCGGCATCATACTGGCTTTGATGAGGCTTTCTAAGTTTTCTCTGCTGAAATTCATATCCGTGGCCTATATCGAGTTTATAAGGGGTACGCCGCTTTTGGTGCAGGTCTATATTGTGGTCTACGGACTACCCCAGCTGGGGATCATTTTTCCTGAATTCCCGCTGTTGAGCGATGATTTCCCAAGATTCATGGGAGCGGTGGTGGCCCTTTCAATAAACAGCGGAGCCTATGTGGCGGAAATAATCAGGGCAGGCATACAGGCTGTGGACAAAGGCCAGACGGAAGCGGCCAGGTCGCTGGGCATGCCCTACTGGCTGACAATGAGGTATGTGGTGCTGCCGCAGGCTTTTAAGAATATTCTGCCGGCGCTGGGCAACGAGTTTATTGTGGTCTTAAAAGAGTCTTCCATAGTCTCGGTAATCGGCATAGGAGAGCTGATGTTCAGGGCCAATACTATAAGGGGGATTACTTTCCTGGCCTTCGGACCTCTTGTGGTGGCTGCGCTGATATACTTTGTGCTCACCTTCAGCCTTTCCAAGCTGTTGGGAGTTGTTGAGAGGAGGATGAGGGCCGGTGATTGAGATCAAAGGCCTCCATAAGCATTTTGGCAAGCTGCATGTCTTAAGGGGAATAGACAATTTTATTAAAAAGGGCGAAGTGGTATGTATTATCGGCCCCAGCGGATCCGGTAAGAGCACCTTTTTGCGCTGCCTGAACCTGCTTGAGCAGCCCACAGGCGGTGAAATAATCTTTGAAGGCATATCCATAACCGATAAAAAGACCGACATCAATATCTTAAGGCAGAGGATAGGCATGGTCTTCCAGCAGTTCAACCTGTTCCCCCACATGACCGTCATGGACAACATTACCCTGGCGCCCATGAAACTTAAAGGGATGACCAGGCAGGACGCGGAAGCCATGGCTATGAAGCTGTTAAAGAGGGTAGGGCTGGAGGAAAAGGCATCCAGCTACCCCGGACAGCTTTCGGGAGGCCAAAAACAGAGAATAGCCATTGTAAGGGCCCTGGCCATGGCCCCTGACGTAATGCTTTTCGATGAACCCACTTCATCCCTGGACCCTGAAATGGTAGGGGAGGTTCTGGACGTTATGAAGACCCTGGCTTCCGAGGGGATGACCATGGTGGTGGTAACCCACGAGATGGGCTTTGCCCGTGAGGTGGGAGACAGGATATTGTTTATGGATGAGGGGGTAATCCGCGAGGAAGGAACTCCTGCCGAGCTTTTTGGCAATCCCAGGCATCCCAGGACCAGGGAGTTCCTCAGTAAAGTGCTGTAGAGACGGAGTTTTCTTCCCTCCGCCCTGACTATAGGTAGATGTCCGAAAACTCAATGTTGATTCTTTCAACGTGGTTTTTGGCGCAAGCTTCATCACTGGAAATGGAATTGGATGCCGCCCCGGGTATGGTTGCCCGGGGTAGTTCTATTATAAATTCCGAACCCTTCCCCGGTTCACTGTTTACGCTGATTTTCCCCCCGTGCTTTTCCACCAGGGATTTCACCAGGGACAATCCGATGCCGCTTCCCCCGTATGCTCTTGTGAAGGACATGTCCACCTGCCGGAACCTGTCAAATATGTGACTGAGTTTCTCCCGGGGTATGCCCGCCCCTGTGTCTTTTACGGAAATCAAGACCTTTTTTTCTTGCCCTGAACTTTTACATGGATACTTCCTCCCGCATCGGTAAACTTTGTGGCATTGGAAAGGAGGTTCAAAATGATGCGTTCAATCTGGTCCGGGTCGCAGGCAATGGTCAACTCCTCCGGATTGGCTTCGAAGGAGAGCTTTATCCCTTTGACTTCAATGTATTCGGCCACCGACATGGTGATATTCCTGACTACCCCGGCAATATCGTAGTTCTGAAGCTGCAGCTCATAGTAATCCGATTCAATCCTGGATATGTCAATGATATTGTTTACAAGCCTGAGCAGCCGGTAACAGTTCTGCTGTATCATTTTTAAGTATTTGTCTTCCCTGGGGTCCGAAGTGTTTTTGCCGCAGAGGTTTTTTTGCTGCTTTAACAGCAGAAGGGCGGATAAAATGACGTTTAAGGGGGTCCAGAACTCATGGGATATGTTAGAAAAGAACTGGTCCTTCCGTTTGCTGAGCTTCAGGGTTTCGTTTAACAGCCTTTTGCTTTCGGCCAGCTGTTTTTTCTTGGTCAAAAGTTCCATGTTCCTGACCGTTTTTATTCCGGAGCTGTCGGCTATTAATGTGTAGCCGTGGTTTTTTATTATATCCGCCGCTTCCGGAATGCCGATTTTGTTAATGTCGTACAGGCATAGGGCTATAAAGGGGTATCTGTCCAATGCCTGGTACAGTTTATGCTCGTACTCCT
>JAKOSZ010000102.1 GCA_029776555.1 Bacillota bacterium
CATGGCATAGGCAATATAGTGTTTGGCAAGGTGATTGCCGATTAATACAAAGACCCCTGTGAAATTGTCCTTTTCTACGCTCCCCATGGCCACAAGCTCTACTTCCCCTATTACGTTTCCATTACTGGAGAACACCATTATACCCAGCTTCTGGCCTTTCTCAATGGGAGCCTTTAATTCACCTGTTTTTCCCGGGTTTTTGAGATTGTCGTCCCAAACGATGGTTTTCTCAAGCTTTTCAGCCTCATCCTTTGATAAAACGCTGGAAAGGTCGCTTGAATACCCGGCCTCTATCTCAACCCTTCTTCCGGATATTCCCTTATTCACGGCGATATTTCCGGCGGTTTTCCCTTTCTCACACAAAAGGTATTTGTCGAAGTTCTCAAAGCCGTATTCAAAAAGCGCCATCGTGTCGTTCCACCGGTCTACCTCCTTACTCTCCTTCAGCACAACAGTGATGAGGTTCAAATTGTCCTTGCTGGCCGAAGCCGTAAGGCAATATCCCGCAGGGGTAGTGTGGCCTGTCTTAATGCCGGTGGCGTAAGGATAAAAATACTTGCTATTCCTGTTAATGAGGGCGTTCACGTTCAGCCACAGGGACCTCACCCTTTTCTGGGGCTCAGGTACTCCGCTTTCGTCATAATCGTAGGTGCTGACAATTTCCCTGAAGACGTCGTGCTTCATCGCCTCCCTTGAAATCAGGGCAAGGTCATAAGCCGTGGTGTAGTGTTCCTCGTGGTGGTAGCCGCACGGCGTCACACAATTCGTATTGAGGGCGCCCAGCTCTTTTGCCTTCTTGTTCATCAAGTCCACAAAATACGTTACGGCCTCATTTTTGCCCATTTGGGGGTTCCCGGACACCTCCCGGGCCACATGGACCGCAACCGTGTAGGCCGCGTCGTTCCCTGAAGGCAGCATCAGGGCCCACAGGAGGTCTTTAACCGTGATGCGCTCCCCCACTTTGAGGCCGGCGCTGCTTCCGTCCGGCGGGTTAAAGTATATCTCGTCCCCTACCGTCACCACCTCATCCAGGTCAAGGTGCTCTAAGGCCAGCAAAGTGGTGATGGTCTTGGTGGTGCTGGCGGGGAAAAGCTTCTTGTGCCCGTCTTTTTCAAACAGGACCTTGCCGCTCTCCTGCTCAATTAAAATAGCAGACTCGGCTTTCAAGTGCCAAGGGGGCTCTAAAGCCAACACCGTAACAGAAGTTTGGAATAAAAGGAAAATAACCAGGAATAAAGCTGTTACACGTTTCATCTTTTGTCTCCCAACCATTGAAATTCTTTGAAAATCCGCCTTTGCACGGACAAGCTTCTCGTATAACCTGTTTTCAAGCTTTAGCTGCGGGCTGAAAATCCGCCTTTACATGGACAGATCTAAAATTTGCGCATCTTTTCCCGGCTTGCTTTTTAACTAAGCTTCCCGGGCAATATTGCCCTTATCTCCTGATAAAGATTAAGGGTTTCCGGCCTACAGCCCTTAACCCTATGGTCGGGGTGACAGGACTTGAACCTGCGGCCCCATGGTCCCAAACCACGTGCGCTACCAGCTGCGCCACACCCCGAAATAAACATATGGACGTAAAGATATTCTACAACAGTTTGATTTATTTTTCAACGGCGCATCGTTGCCTGATAGTGTCAAGTTATTGTAGGTTTTTAAACGATCTTTTTGACCATCCTTCTGGTAATTGCCTAAAATACATATCCGCTATTTTGGATGTTCTTTAAACAGCGAAATAGTGGGGTCACCTTACCGTCCCTTAATATTGCTATGTTATTTAGCTTTTCCATGCTAAAATCCCTAAATACTTTTGTCGCTTTCCGCAAAACCTCCTTACTTGGCCTGTAACAATCTTCTGTACGCTTTAAATGCTTTGCTTCTATACGCCCGCCATTACAGTAGTACGCCCTCAACTCAGCCATAGCTTTTAGTCCCTTTTTACTCCATCCCATTGGGCGACTGCTTAACCTGCTCGATAACACATGGCTTACATGCCCCTCAGGA
>JAKOSZ010000103.1 GCA_029776555.1 Bacillota bacterium
ATAATCTTCCAGAACTGATTCTGCTTATTGGCATAGTACTGCTTCTTTTTAAGAGACTCTACGCCGGGCATGGTCCCCAGGATCAATATTTTGCAGTTTTCATCAACTATTGGTTTAAAAGATTTAGCCATTTACTGAAGCTCCCCTTCAATGTCCCTTGTATATACCAATATATCTCCCCTCTTGGTCCAGCCAATGGCTTTCCAGAAAGCATTCCCTGTTTCATTATCCGGGTAAACGAACAGGTGGCATTTGTCGATTCCTTCTTCCTTCAGCTTCTTAAGGCTTCTCTCCACAAGCAGCCGCCCAATGCCTCTTCCCCTGTATTCTTCTGCTACGGCTGCATGATAAATATGCCCTCTTCTGCCGTCATGGCCGCACAGGACAGTGCCAACGATTTTGCCGTCTTCCTCATAGCAAAAACTCATCCCCTTATTGCGGCTCAGGAATCTTTGAATATTCCCCCATCTGTCGGCATTACTGAGACCTATGCCCGGCGTCCTTTCCCACAGGGCATGGATCTCATCATAGTCGTCAATATGTATTTCCCTTATACCTTTGCCTTCGGTCAGCCTTATCCAGTAAAAGCACATGCCGCCCTCTATGCGCTCCAATTCGCCGCCGTTATGTTCAATAACCCGCCTTGACGGAATATTTGTTTCATAGCTCGTTACCAAAAGCCTGGGAATATTCTTTTCCCTGGCTTTCTTCAACAGTTCGGAAAGAATGATATTCCCATACCCTTTTCCCCTGACTTTTGGCCTGATGCAGTATGCAACATGTCCGCTCTTTTTTCTTAAAGTGTCATTGAGATAATGCCTCAGCTTTCCCAAACCCACAGGATGGCCGTCTGCTATAAGCCAGTAATAGGTTTCCGGAACCCTGCCCGGTTTTAGGTTGATGCCTCTTGCCTCATCAATTTTCCGAAAAAGGTAAAATCTAAACTGGCTTTCATCCAGGGCATAGCCGTCATTCCCAAAACCGTTTTCACCCGGGCCGATTTCTTTTAGCATTTCAAGAATATCGTTCCCGTCATTCAATGATAATTCCTTAAGCTCAATTTGCCCCGCTCCCATACATTTACCTGCCTTTTCAGTTTTTAATATATATAACAAAGACCGGCCTTAAATACAATAACAATATTAAGGCCGGCCGGGTTTTACTCTGTCTTTTGGTATCTCATCTATTGGGATCAACGGTGACAACAACCCTTTTGTAGTTGGACAGGCCGGGCTGGCCTTTATCCCTTACCGTCAGCACTATGTGGATATCCCGGGGGAAGTAGACCACTTCCGGCGCGATGAAGTGTGCTTTTTTGCTGTTGGAGTCCCGGATCAGGAGTTCATCCCTGTAACTGCTGCAATCCCTGTAAAACTCCCACTTATATGTGAGCTCATCGCCATCCAGGTCATAGGAACCGGCAGCGCTCAGTTCCACCAGCTCCCCGGGAGCCACCGTGATATGGCTTTCGTGTTCCAGTTGGGCAACGGGGGCATGGTTGGCCTCTTTGAAGCTTTTTACGCACCAGTCCATCCTGGCCTGGAAGTCGGCCTGGTAGGCTTGCCGCCACCGGTATACCGTGGCCATTTCGCTGGTTTTGCCCTCAAAAGTGTCCATGGCGTCAAAGTATTGGGTCCCGTAGCCTTCAAACCTTCCTCCCCAGCTCCCCCAGGCGGGTTTCATGGGGTCACCCAGTCCGTTGGGGATAAGGTAAAGGAGAGACGGTGTGTCCCCCTCTTTAATTCCCCGGACCTTGCCCAGCCTGCGGGAGAAAATATCCCATCCGTCGTAGACCGGGTAGGCCTCCCCCAGGGGGCCGTGGTCACGGCAAACGTGGGCTTCCACCCACTCCGGTGAGACCAGGGCAGGGTCTCCGTCCCTGTACATCCCCCGCATGGCCCTGTAGCAGGTAATGTAGAATAGGTCAGGATAGTTTTTCCTTATCCAGGGGCCGCTTTTGTCATACTGGTCCCCGATGGCGTAGACCCTGATCTTTGACCTGAACCTGGCCGCTTCCTCGGGACTGCGCTCTTGAGACACCCTCCACAGGGCCTGGGCCAGATCGGTGGGCGCTCCCCAGACGAGGATCCAGACGGGCCTGGGGTCCGGCCTGTCCACCACCTGTATAATCCAGTCGGAAGCTTCCGTGTCCTTCCCAGGGCCTACCTGGTCCATCCCGCACTTGGGATTTCCGGCCTTTATACAGTTTAAAAGGGCCTCCCCGGAAGGGTAGCGGCTGTCGTGCAGAAGGAGGTTGCTATGGACTTGGCCGTAGGCCCTTACAATGGCCTCGATGTATTCCGGCTTTATCCCCTCCCAGTGCACCGTGTAGGTGGCTATAAGCCCCTCTAACTCAAAGTCATTGGCGTAGAGCAAAAGTCTTACCAGGGACTGGGTGTCGTCGGGCTCCTTGAAGCTCCCTTTTAAGCTGCTTATATCGG
>JAKOSZ010000104.1 GCA_029776555.1 Bacillota bacterium
ATCAACCCCCGTAACGGACTTTCACCGTCAAGGTCGCGCGCATGCCGCGCGCACTAAAAATGCGGCAGGGATCAATTTTCTCTGCCGTATTTTATTTTCTATGCAAAAGTTATCTTTCCACATGTCTCCCTGAAAAAAGGATACCATTTGCCAAAAATAGTGACCTTGTGCAGGTGAATAATGTACAGTAAAATCTTTACAGCAATATAATACATTGAATAAGAAAATCCCTTTTCGGAAGATAAGCATAAGGCTGAACCGGTTTCGGTAATAGTGGTTTTAAGCATGATATAAATGTTGAAATGACGAGGATAAGGAGGTAATCCATATCTATGATAAGAAAAATAACCTCATTAATCCTTACCATATCTCTGCTGTGTACGTTTTCGGCGGGCTGCCAAAGAGATGATAAAGTGACGGACAATAAAGAAGAGACTCCTGAGAAACTAGTGTATAGACCAGATCCTGTCACTATTGTGGTGTACACAACTAGCATATCTGAAGAGTTTTTAGATAAGGTTAATGACCTGGAGGACAGGATAAGGGATACCCTGAACATCCATTTTGATATACGTGTGGTGCCTAATTTGGGGAATGACCCCAATGGACGAAGGAAAGCAGTCAAAAAATTTCTGGAGTCGGGCACGGAATTTGACTTGTTGGTTGCAGAGGTGCCAGCAATTGATCTTTATTTAGACAGAACATATAACAATGCAGATTTAATAGCCATGGGGCACTTCATGGACATAACTGATTTACTGCCGTTGTATGCTCCCAAGTATTATTCACAATTCTCCCCTGGAGATTTACAGGCCATCTCCTATAATGGAAGGATATATAACATACCGGAGTTAACCTTTGAATTACAAAGGCCGTGCGTGCTGGCGTGGCAGAGTATGATAGAAAAATATAGTATAGAGGATATTAAAACATTTGAAGACTATGTAAACTACATGGAACTCATAAAAGAAAAGGAAAAAGATTATTTACCTTGTCTCATTATTAAATACCTTGACACTCAAATGTTTATTGAACTTTCAGGCTATGTCATGCTTTGCGGGAATATTGTATACAGGCGGGATGACCCCGAGATGAAGCTTATCCCCTGGGAACAGACAGGCGCCTTTAAAGAAGCTATTAGTACAATAGGAAGGTGGAAAGCAAAAGGATATGACTTTTGGTCTTCATCCATACCAGATAAGAGTTTCACATCGCTTTTTATGCCCCAAATCCCATTAAAAGCCGAAAAAAATAATAAATTTTTCGTGTTGCCAAATGAGAAATGGACATTGCATCAACTTTATTTGGATAATATGCTAAGCAGGATTATCCCCGACAGGCGTATTTTCATAAGCAAGAATTCAAAAAAAGCTGAGAGAATCCTGCGCTTTATCGAATGGTTAAATGAAAGCCAGGAAAATTATGACCTGGGGAGTGTAATAGGTCCCAATAACTTCTACTATGAACGGTATGATGAAAATAACTACCATTACTTTTTCGACAGAGAAGGATATATTAATGCGGTAACCCGGAACTCAACATATCCTCCTCATTCGGGATACAATCCACCGGTAAGGCTCATAGAGAAAATGGCAGAAAGGTGCGCTGATTTCGATGCCTTTTTTATGGAATATGATCTTAATAATATATTAATCAGCGATGAGGCTATTGCGGAATTCATCCAGGAACAAAAAAACAAAGGCATAGATGCCCTGGTTAAGGAATTGCAGGAAGACCTGGATGCCTGGCGTCTCAAGCAATCTGGCTGAGGGAGTCACCGGAAAGCTTCTCTCTTGACTTATTTTTAACTCACGACAATTAAGGAGGCGCTCTTCCTGGAGCGCCTCCTTTTATCTTCACCAAAACTTCCTTAGTTAGAGCTTTCCGTTTTTAATCAGGCTTTCCACTTCCGCCAGGGTCGGGCACGATGACGCTCCGCCCACCTTGGTCACGCTGATGGCTCCGCAGGCATTGCCGTATGTCAGGCACTCCCGGAGGTCCAAACCCTTTAGAAAAGCGTAAATGAAACCGGCGTTAAAACAGTCTCCCGCCCCGGTGGTGTCCACCGGTTCTATACCGCTGAAGGCCGGCACTTCTTCCACCCTGTCTCCCCATTTGGCTATAGCGCCCCTGGAGCCGCACTTTACGGCGACAATAGGCGCATATTTTCCAAGGACCTCCAGGGCTTCGCGGACATTATCCTTCCCGCTTATGTTCAAAGCCTCAATCTCGTTGGGGAGAAAAATACTGGTGTAAGGGAGCACACCAAAGATTCCGTAGTCCCAGTTCTGCGTGTCGTCCCAGCCGGCATCCAGTGAAGTGCTAATCCCCTTCTCCCTGGCAGAGGAAAAGAGCTTTACAAGGCCCGGGCGGAGTTTGTTCTGCAGGAAGAAGGACCCCACGTGAATGTGCCTTGCCCTTTCAATGAGGCTAATATCGAAATCCTCCAGTCCGAACTTGTCAATGGTCCCCATGTATGTAACCATGGCCCTGTCGCTGGGCAGGCTGAGGGAAACCGTGACGCCGGTCCTGGCGCTTTCGTCCATGATGACATGGCTGGTGTCCACGCCATTGGCGCCGAGGGCTTTAACAACCTCTTCCCCCCAGTTGTCCTTTCCCACCTTGCCTATAAAACCCACTTCCAAGCCTAACCTGGAAATGGCGCTGGCGCAGATGGCCGTGGAACTCCCCAGCACCTGGGAACAGTCGCTGCAAATAATCTCCCTGCCCGGCACCGGCAGGCTCTTAAGACCCGTCAGTATTATATCCACATTCAACTCACCAATGGCCAGCACATCATACTTTTTCACGCCGCACCCTCCTTACTCTGAGCTAAGCCTTAAGCCCCGGAACCTGGGCTGCGGGGCCTCGTTGCATAGCCGTAGTCCTCAATAGCCCCCTTTACCCTGTCTTTTGCCAGCGCCCTCGGATTCAGATCCAGGCGGCCCTCCCTTACTTTCTTATACTGGACGGGCATATACTGGCTCAACAGAGAAAGGGGTATTCCCGTCAGGGTCAGGTTATTAAAAAGCCTTTCCATGGAGGCCTTGACCCCCGGGTTGGGCAGGTAGTAGCGGCAGCGGTCCAAAAGGCTGTACTTCCTGGACAGGCTCTGTTCCGGCTCACTGCCCCTGTAATAGCCCTGCCAGTGTTTCGGCTCCCTTATCATTTCACTTTCCAGGGTTTTAATGAACTGGGAAGGAACCAGTCCGCTTTTTATCTTTAAAAGCTCTTCTTCCATTAAGTTCAGTGCAAAAAGGGCTTCTCTTAAGGCAAAAGTCAGGGCGGGGCCCACCTTCAGCACCCCAAAACCGTCCTCCACCATTTGCCTTAAGTGCTCCGCCGTCTGATAGTCCGTGGAATGGGCCTCAAAAACCAGGTCCGGGTATTGCTTAAGGGCAGCCGTGAGGTCTCTTGCCTTCTCCCGGTCATAGGCTGCCACAAACTCGTCGCCAAACTCCACGCCCGGCTGCACCACTACCGCAATCACCCGCATATAAGCCTCTTCAAGGTCGCTTTTCCTAAACTCCTTCCTGTAGGCCTCCACCGTTTCCACGAAATCTGTTGGGTCGGTTACGGTCAGCTCTTCCACGTTTTTGCTCCCCCCGGGGACGGGAACCTCGCTTCCCACCACGTACACCGGCGAAGCTTTCTTATGGTCCTCCTCTTTTAACTCCCGGTAAGCCTCTTCCGCTGCGCGGCACAAAAAGGCTCCCCTGGCCGCCACCAGTTCCACGTCCAGCTGTCGGTCCATTCTGTCATCGCCCAGGCGCATGCTGGTGTCAAGGTGAATCTTGGAAAACCCTGCCTTCACATACTCCCTCACCAGCTCTGCCGCGTTGGCCATGGCCTTTGCCGACTCCATGCCCTTCCAGGTGAGGGGCCCCAGGTGGTCTCCCCCGAGGATTACCCTCTCCCTGGGAAAAGCTATCCCGTCGGCAATGGAAAACACAAAATCCCTGAACTTGCC
>JAKOSZ010000105.1 GCA_029776555.1 Bacillota bacterium
CTGAGAAAACTAAAGGAAGAAAGCCTGGAGGCCGGATGGGAAAAGGCGGCCCAGCAGTTCAGGCGCAAGTTAAGGGAGAAACTGGACGAGGTCAGCGGCCGCGAAGCTGCGCCGCCTGTCCCGGAGGCAAGAGCCGTGTCCCCGGGGGAACTAAAGGCCGGGACCAGGGTTATGATACTGAACCTGGGCAAGGAAGGGACGGTTATGACTCCGCCCGGAGAAGACGGAGAAGCCCTGGTACAGGTGGGGATTATGAAGGTCAGCATCCACATGTCCAACCTTCTGCCCGTAAATGAAAAGGCGGAGAGCAATAACGAGGAGCCTGGGCTGGCGGGAATCGGCGCCTCCAAGGTAAAAAGCATATTCACGGAACTTGATATAAGGGGCAAGACCCTGGACGAAGCCCTTATTGCCGTAGACAAATACCTTGATGACGCCAGCCTTGCCGGGTTAAAGGAAGTGCTTGTAATCCACGGAAAAGGAACGGGAGTACTGAGAAAGGGCATACACCAGTTTTTGAGAGGAAACCGGCATGTGGCGGATTTCAGGCTGGGAAGCTACGGGGAAGGCGACGCGGGAGTAACCGTCATAAGGCTGAAATAGGACCCCCATTTAAGCGGCAGGGTTTTGTGGTAAAGCATAAATACCTTTGAATTTTGACCGATGCAAATGGGAATGGTATAATGAACCGTGTGTTTCGAGGCTTAGCCCATGCAAAGCCGGGCTGACGCAAAGGGAATATTATCCGGTTAATCTAATGGGTATATATTTGGTAAGCTGACAGGTGTGGGCCCAGGTGAAAGCACCTGAAAAAAGCATGTCACGGCAAAAGCTAAAGGGCTTTACAGTCCTGGAGTCAAAATCGGCAAAGGGAAAGGATCCGGTATACCGGGCCACGGGTTTAAAAAACTTAATGCGGGGCAAGGGGCAAAAGCGGATACGGAAGCCGGGTTTCAGGAGAAACTAAGTTTACGGTGGTGTATTGTATGAGTGAAACTGAATTGGATGTGGAGGCTTTAAAGGGCAAACGCAGGCGGATAAGGAAAATTGTCGTCAGGCTGACGGTCTTCCTTGTTAGTGTATCCATCCTGGTTTCAGGAGCCGTAATGTCTTACAGGTATGTGGTAGACAATATTTACAACCAGTCGAAAAAGCCGAAGATTGTCATTGAAGAAGGGGAAGGTATAGCCGTAGAAATACCCATGGGTTCCGGGACTTCCGCCATTGCGGAAATTTTAAAGAAAAATGGGCTAATAAAGTCCGCGCTTCTTTTCAGATTCTTGTCCAACATAAACGGCTTTGACGGCAGGTACAAGGCCGGAACCCATATTGTTAAGAAGGGTTTGAACTACAACGAATTAATGACGATTTTAACTGATAACCCTCTGAATGAACCATACACTACCGTAACCATACCGGAGCATCTGACCTACAGGCAGACTGTGGAGCTTTTGCGGCAAAAAGAGCTTATCGACCCCGAGAAGTTTGATGAAGCGGCCAACAATGGAGATTTTGACTACCGCTTTTTAAAAGACATCCCCAAGAGGAAGTACAGGCTGGAAGGCTACCTCTTTCCGGAGACCTACCAGTTTACAATAGGGAGCAGCGAAAAAGCAGTTATCGGGCGGATGCTGGAGCAGTTTGACAAGATTTTCGAAGAGAGGTTCTATGCCAGGGCAAAAGAGCTGAACATGACCGTGGACCAGGTGGTGACACTGGCTTCCATTGTTGAAAGGGAAGCAAAGGTGCCGGAAGAGAAGAAAAGGATAGCCGGAGTTTTCCATAACCGCCTGAAAAATAACATGAAGCTGGAGTCATGCGCCACGGTGGAGTACGTCATATTCAACAGGACAGGGGAGATGAAAGAGACTTTAAGCGATGAAGAAACAAAAATAGAAGACCCTTACAACACCTATCTTATAACCGGTCTGCCGCCGGGGCCCATATGCTCCCCGGGGCTTGAGTCCATTGAGGCGGCACTGTACCCCGAAGAACACGGCTATTACTACTTCGTGGCCAAAAACGACGGCTCAGGCACCCACCATTTTTCCAAAACCTATTCGGAGCATATGAGGGCCGTAAGCCTGTACAGCAAATGAGGAAGAATTAAGTTTGCGGGAGTTGTTGGACGTTGAAGAAAGTGGAACTTCTTGCGCCTGCCGGGAACCTGGAAAAGTTAAAGGCGGCCGTTGAGTACGGAGCGGATGCGGTGTACGCCGGGGGAGAGGAATTCGGCCTCAGGGCCTATGCCGGAAATTTCAGCCTGGACCAACTGAAAGAGGGGTTGGATTATGCTCACAGGAGGGGCAGGAAGCTTTACCTGACCCTGAACATAATCCCCCACAACCAGGACCTGGAGGCTATGGAAGAATACCTGGAAAAGCTGTCGGGTTTGGGTATAGACGCGGTTATAGTTTCCGACCCGGGAGTGTACACCCTGCTTCGGGAAAAGGCCTTTCCGGCGGATATACACTTAAGCACCCAGGCCAACAGCACCAACTGGAGGAGTGTCCTGTTCTGGCACCGGCATGGCGTCAAGAGGGTTATTCTGGCCAGGGAGCTGAGCCTCGGTGAAATTGCCGAGATAAGGAAAAGGGTTCCGGAGGATCTGGAACTGGAAGTTTTTATTCATGGCGCCATGTGCGTTTCCTACTCAGGCAGATGCCTTTTGAGCAGTTATTTGGCCGAAAGGGACCCCAACAGGGGCTTCTGCGCCCAGGCCTGCAGGTGGAAGTACTACCTCATGGAAGAAAAAAGGCCAGGCCAGTATATGCCCGTATTTGAAAACGACAGGGGAGCCTTTATATTAAATTCCAGGGATTTATGCATGATTGAGCATATTCCGGAGCTCATAGCCACAGGGGTGTCCAGTTTCAAAATCGAGGGGAGGATGAAAAGCTCCTACTATGTGGCCACGGTGGTAAAGGTGTACAGGGAGGCCCTGGATGCC
>JAKOSZ010000008.1 GCA_029776555.1 Bacillota bacterium
GTCGTGGAGCTGCTGGGAGGAAGACCTGCCCCCCCAGGGGTGGAAGGTAATTAAGTGCCTGCCCCCGTCCCCTTTCCTTAAACCCCTGGCCATGGCGTTGATTATATTGAAGTGGGCGCGGGTTTCCAGGACCCGGTCCCCGCCCAGTATCCAGATTATGTTGTTCCTGTCCTTATACCTTTTCCCGATCCATTCTCCATATGTATATGCGTTCTCTTCATTGAAAATAAGCGGTCCCTTGCCCTGCCTGGTAAACTTGTCGCCCCAGGTGGGAAGGAACCCGATGTACAGCCCCAAAGACGCCGCCTTATCCACTATGTAGTCCACGTGGTCCCAGTAGCCGTATTCCCCTTCCGTGTCCGGGAGGGTGGGGTCGTATTTCCCGCCGCTGTTTTTTAAAAGCGGCCTCCTGCCGTAGGCATTGGGCTTTTCAATGCCGTCAAACTCCGCCAGGGCCACGGCCTGGATAACAGTAAACCCAAGCTCAGCCCTGTTTGTAAGGTAAACATCGGCTTCTTCCCGGGTCAGCGCGTGGAACAGCTCCCAGGCGGTGTCCCCAAGCCAGAAAAAGGGAGACCCGTCTTCCCTGGCCAGGAACCTCCTGTTTTCGCTGACCTTTAAAAGCTGTAAGGCTTTGCCGCTCAAAGAACCTCCTCCTCCTTCCCTTTTTAAGCCCCCTGCAGGGCGGACAGCTTATACCACTGTCCCGCCCCATAACGGAAGAACTTAAAATACTGAATAGCCCCGGGTTGTTAAACACCAGCCTGCTCCTCTTTTGGGCCGGAAGAAGCAGCCCTGATCAGCCGTCACCGGGCCCCGGCAGAGGAAAGGCTTACTGCCCGGGCAACACTCCTGCTACCGTAAAACCTTTAAAATACAAACCCGAAGTCATGGCCGCGGCAAAAAAATTTGTACAGGCTCTCCGCAAAACCCTTAAACCGCAGGGACAGTCCCTCTGGTTATGGTTGGTGGTTCGTAGCCACAGGGACAGTCCCTCTGGTTGTGGTTTGAACCATAGGGACAGTCCCTCTGGTTATGCCGGTTCGTAACCCCAGGAGCCGCCCCCTAGTTTAATGGTTCGTGACCACAAGAACCGTCCCCCTGGTTAAGCCACAGGGACAGTCCCTCCGGTTGTGGTTCGTGAACCGCCCTTTTTGTCAACTCGTAACCACGAGAACCGTCCCTGTGGTTACTAACCACAAGAACCGTCCCCCTGGTTTGTCCCCCGGCTATAAGCCCAGGAAGCGCAGGAAGTTCTTTGAATAGATTTTCTCCCTGACACTCTGGCTTATGTCCAGCTTGTCGTATATGCCGTTGTCCCTGTCCAGCCACTGCTTAATCCACTCATGGTGGTATCCGGGGGTAACGCCGTCGGTGCCGAAGATCAGGTTGTCCTCCACCCGGTAGCCCACCCTGAAGAGCTTGGTCAGCACCTCTTCCCTGTATACGGGAGGAGTTCCGGGGGTCAAATCTATGAACATTTCAGCGGGTTTCTGCTTTTTCTGGCTGTGGGTGAAGTACTGTATCTTGCCGTACACGGCTATGCACTCGTCGTGCCATGGCCAGGACACGTGGGCAAGGCTGAACTTGAGTCCCTCTATTTCCCACAGGTCTTCAAACTCCGCCGGCCTGTTGTAACGGGAGGAGCGGCTCCCCCTGTAGAGTATGCCTGAGTGGAAGAGGATGGGTTTATTGGCCTTGGCAATGGCCGCATATGTCTTCATGGCCCTGCTGTCACAGGGGTAGTGGTCCACACAGCTGACCTTGAAGCCCGATACGCCCGCATCCACAGCCATCTTAACCTGTGCTTCCGCGTCCTCGCAGGTGGGGTCAATCCAGAAAAAGGGGTAAAAGGCGGGCTGCCCCTTTGTCCACCTGAACAGGTTTTCCAGGCGTTCCTCCACGCCTTTCATCCCTTCGGACTTTTCCGGCGGCAGCGATATGAGGGCCCCTCCTTCAATGCCGGCTTTCCCCATTAAGGTCTTGAGCTGTTCTGCGTTAACCTCGCCTTTCCTAATATGGACATGTCCGTCCAGTATCATAACACAACCTCCCATCTTGGCTAAAGAGGGAGTCATCCCGCTTTGACCGGGATAACCCCTCCCTGAGCCTGTTTAACTGACCTTTTAGAGAAGCTGGAGAAGCTGAGCTTAATTCCTCCCTTGGCCTGTTTAAACCGCCCTCTTAGAAAAACCGGGGAGGCTTAGTGGATAATCTCCCCTTGCCTATTTAAAAAGCAAGGGAAGGAACTTGTGGGCATGCTTGCGCCATACCTGCCACTCATGGGTTCCGGGGACCTCGTACCATTCATGGCGGATTCCCTTCTCCGTGAGGGTCAGGTGGCTCTGCTTAATCCGCTCGTATCCTCTCTCGTCGGCTCCGGCGCCGATAAACAGCAATTTAATAAGCTTGTTGGCTTCATCCGGTTTTGACAGGATCTGCAGGTGGGGACTTTCGGAGGCGTCGCCCCTGAAGAGGCCCCCGCTGAACAACCCGATCCAGGCAAAGAGGTCCAGGTTGCCAAAGCCTATCCTGCCCGCATGTCCGGCTCCCATGGAAAGCCCCGCGATGGCCCTGTGCTCCCTGTCGGTAAGCACCCTGTACTTCTTGTTAATAAAGGGCACCAGGTCCTTCACCAGCACCTCGGTAAAAATATTGTCCTTGCCGGGGCCTTCGGCGGAGGGGCCGCTTCCCTTGGGATAGGCATAGCCGCAATCCATGACTACGAGCATCTCCACCGCTTTGCCTTCCGCCAGCAGGTTATCCATAATGTTGTTTATTTTCCCCTGCCAGAGCCAGGAGGTCTCGCTCTCACCGCTGCCGTGCTGGAGGTAGAGAACGGGGTACTTCTTGTCCAGGTCGGTGTCATAGGACGGAGGAGTATACACATGTATGTGCCTGTACCTTCCCGTAAGCTCCGAGTAGTACCATGCGTTCCTCACTTCGCCGTGGGGCACGTCCTTCATCCGGTAGAAGTCCAGGTCGGGGTCAGGGATGTCAACGGCGTTGCAGGCCCGTGCCCAGCCGCGGTACACGGGGCACTCGGGGTTCATGGTCCTTCTCCCGTCCACCAGGAAGCTGAAGTAGTGGAAGCCCGGCCTTAAGCCCGATACCGTACCGCTCCAGTTGCCGTTGCCGTCGTCCACCAGGTCGTATACCCTGTCGGCAAAACCCGTGTCATCGCCCATCCCAGCCACCTGCACCGATTTTGCCCCGGGCGCGTAGAACTTAAACACCACATCGCCGTTGGGCAATACCTGGGGGTTCAGGTAAAGCTGTTCATTACAGAGTCCGCTGGAATTCATGGCTTCGTCCTTAAGCATCTTTTCATTGATTTTTAGCATTTCTCTATCTCCTTTCATTTTTTATTCCAGGTTCAGGGAGCTACGGGTAGATCCTTATGAAGGCGTCCCCGTAGAAACCGCTCTCAACAAACCTTGCGTCTCCGTCATAGATATAGAAGGACCCGGGATGGCAGAAGCCGTCCACCTGGGACGTACTGTGGGGCCCCAGCAGGTTCCTTAAGGAATTGGCCACCTCAATGGTCACTTCATTCCTGCCCTCTTTGACCAAAGCCGTAATGTCCAGGCTATAAGGTTCCCATGCGAAGACTCCGGCGTCCTTCCCGTTGACTTTCGCCCGGGCCGCCACCATGTGCGCCTTCCCCAGGACCAGCTCCACTTTGCCGTAATTGGCGCTGTCTAAGTTGAATTCGCTGGTGTATTTAACGGTGCCGGAGTAATAGGGGTATCCCTGCAAGGTCCAGTCTCCCGGAACCATGGGCCCTTCCTCTTCGTCCAGGACAAAACTTCCCGGCTTACCCTTTAGACGGAAGTCCCCCGCAATGTAGACCCATTCAACTTCCGAAAGGATATTGAAACCGTCGTTTACCAGTACCATCTCGTTCTCCCCTGCTTTCACCAGGTCCTTAATGTCGTGCATCACAAAGGCCCGGTCATGGAAGTACTCTCCCGTGCAGCTCGCCTTTCTGCCGTTCACAAAGACCTGGTTTTCTTCCGGCGATTCGACGGCCACAAACAGTTTCCCGCCGGGCACCCGGTCCACTGTAAATGTATATTTTATTTCCACCGGGATCTTAACAGCCTTTTCTTCCTCGCTGTACGCCCAGGGCTGGCGCCTTGCTGCCCTGACCTGCGTGCCCAGGGCCTCCTTTATCTTGGGGGCGGCGGCGATGGAATCGGTGAGCTCACTCCAGTCCCCTCCACTGACCCTGTACCTGCACTGCTTGATGGGAAGGGCGTTGTAATTAACCCTTTCCACTTTCCAGCCGCCCAGGACCTTGCACAAGGCGTCCCTGTAACTCCTCTCCGGCTCAGCCTTTCCGGCTTCTGTCCTAACCCCGGTGTTCACCACGATGAGGTACGAAGCGGAAGGGTAGAAATCCAGTTCAACGAAGGCGCCTTCTTCGTCATGGCAGACGGAAATCTCCCTCTTCTCACCCGTCACCGCATCCCATTCCTCAGTATGCCAGGGCTCACCGATGTACAGCCTCACCCTGTTCTCCCTGCGCTTATCTATGCTGCACAGGAAATAGACCAGCCTGTCTCCTGCCTCCCTGATATGGCAGTAGATGTGGGATATGTCCTTCCCATTCAAGTCTACTATTTTCGCACCCAGGTTCCCCTTTTGGGTCAGAATCCTGTCAAGCTCTCTCTTACCGGAGTTGTACCTGTCCCTTCCGCGGCAGTTTACCCTGATTACCCTGTCGCTGGCAAAGAAGTCCTTCAATTCTTCGCTCTCCACCCCGTCCAGCAGCACAGGGGTTCCTGCCGTGGCAATTACGGTGCCGCCGCTTTCCACCAGCTCTTTCAAAAGCCTGAAGGTGGAACTTCTCAAGAGCGGCATTTCCGGAAGTATCACCGTCTTGTATGACATTTGACCGATGACAAGGCGTCCGCCCTCCACCCGGCCGTACTTCTCCATCAGTATGTCGTCGCCCAGGTCATACTGGTACCTTAGCTGGCACAGTGCCTTGGTCAGCCACTTCACCGAATTCTCTATGTTAATCGCCTCAGGATTTGCGGCCGGCTGTCCATATCTCCCGCCGCCCGAGGTCACCCTGTACTCGGCCCAGATGGAGCTGTAGGGGTGCA
>JAKOSZ010000106.1 GCA_029776555.1 Bacillota bacterium
AAACCCCTCACCAGTTCCATGTATCGTTCCTGCTCTTTCCACCCCCCGGGTAAGACTTCCGTCGTTAAATCCGTCTTCATACCAACTTCCGTTTTCACCCTTTTCTATTTTAAAGCTCCCAATTGGGTGCCCACTCTGGCTTATCTTTTCCGTGCCGTTTTAAAATTAACCGGAAACTGTCCTTTCCCTGTTGACATACTAATTTAATGACTATTATAATTTTTATTTCCCGCAATGACAAGCCGCCTTGCCTGAGCCCCAGAAACCGCTTAAGCCCTGAACTTTACACAGGAGTTTAACTCGTCCCATGGGGAGCAAAAAGCCTTACGCCGCCTTTTGCCCCTTCTTTCCAATGCGCTTGACCGTCTGGCGGCCCTGCTCCAGTTTCCCGGGGCTTTTTGCTTCCGTTCAGGCCTTCCGGCGGCGGCTTAAGGCGCGGATAACGCCGGTATACCTGTGTCCTCCCTATAGCCCGGAAAAGAAAGGCCGCCGCCCTGGACAAAAGCCTTGACTTTTGATAGACTTTTAAAAAAATGGGAGTATAGCGTATGCCGTTTCTGGATTTGAAGAATATTTTACTATCACTGCCTGGAATAATAATCGGGCTTTCATTCCATGAGTTCGCCCATGCCTATGTCTCCGACAGACTTGGGGACCCGACTCCGAGGCTTCAGGGGAGACTTACCCTGTCCCCCCTTCCCCATATAGACATCATCGGTTTTCTTTTGCTCATACTGGCCGGGTTCGGGTGGGCTAAACCCGTGCAGGTAAACCCGTCTCATTACCGGAACCCCCGTCGCGACGAAATGCTGGTTTCCGTGGCCGGTCCCACCATGAACCTGCTGCTGGCCTTCGCCTTTGGGGGCATTATCAGGCTTCACTTAACCCCGTTTGTTTTTAACCTCCTGTACCCTCTTTCAAAAGGCTTCGTATACTATTCCCTGGAGAACATTTTCATTTTTGCCCTTCGCATAAACATAGTGCTGATGCTCTTTAACCTTCTTCCCATACCGCCCCTGGACGGCTTTCACCTGCTTTCCAACATTTTACCCCTCCGCAACTACCGGTTCATCGAGTTTCTGGCAAGGTACGGCCAGATACTGCTCTTGCTGCTGGTTATCACCAACATGGCGGGTTTCATCATCGGTCTGCCGGCCCGGGCCATATACATGGGCATACTGAGGATATTTGGTTTTTAGGCGTAAATCGCCGGGGAGAACATACCTGCGGTGGGCGGCCTATAAATCGTCGGGTATTATGTCGTTTCTCACTATGTCCTCATAGTCTTCTCTTTTCACAATAACCCTGGCCCGCCCGTTCCTGACCAGCAATACCGCCGGCCTGGGCAGCCTGTTGTAATTGCTTGACATGGAGTAGTTGTAAGCCCCTGTGGCGAGCACCGCCAGTATATCTCCGGGCTTAACCTCAGGCATTGCTATATTCCTTATCAGGATATCCCCCGACTCACAGCTTTTCCCCGCAATGGTGGCCTCGCTTACCGCCGGGGCCTGCGGGTGATGGGCAAGGAGGGCTTCATAGGGAGCCTGATAAAGGACATACCTGGGATTGTCGGCCATGCCCCCGTCTACAATGATGTACCGGTTAAAGCCGTTGCCGCCCTTAACCGTACCAACCGTGTACAGGGTTATGCCCGCCGGCGCCACAATGGACCTGCCGGGCTCCAGCAAAAGAGCCGGCGGCTTTATGCCCCTTTTCTCGCACTCTTCCTTTACCGTCCTGCAGATTTCCCCAATAAAGCTGTCAATGTCGATGGAACTGTGCCGGGCTGTATACCTTACCCCAAATCCTCCGCCCAAATTAATCTCTTCCAGTTCTACCCCAAGGGTCTTTCTTATCCTGTCAAGAAAATCAACCATGGTTTGGGCCGCGGCTTTATAAGGGGCTATGTGGAAGAGCTGTGAGCCGATATGGCAGTGAATCCCCTTTATTATGATGTTTTCCATGGCTTTTGCCTGGGATATCACTTCCAGTGCCTCGCCGTTTTCCAGTGTCAACCCGAACTTGGAGTTTGACATTCCCGTCTTTACGGCGTCATGGGTGTGGGCATCTATTCCCGGCTTTATCCTGAAAGTGACCCTGACTTTCCTCCCAAGGCCCGAAGCCAAACGGTGGACCTTGAAAAGCTCTTCCCTGTTATCTATGATAATTCTTCCCACGTTATTTTCTACCGCCAATTCTATTTCGCCTTCAGTCTTGTTGTTCCCGTGGAAGTAGACCCTCTCCATGGAAAAACCCGATTTAATGGCAGTATAGAGCTCGCCTCCTGAAGCTACGTCAAGCCCCAGCCCCTCGCTCTCGATAATCCTGCACATGGCCATGGCGCAGAAGGCTTTGCTGGCGTAAAGTATCAGGCCGTTGCCCCCGTAATGCTTCATTAAAGAGTCCCTGAAACTGCTGCAATTCCGGCGTATCAATCCCTCATCCATTACATAGAGGGGCGTGCCAAACTCCCTGGCCAGTTCAACGGCGTCACAGCCTCCTATTTCAAGGTGACCCTTACTGTTAATGCTTAGAGCTTCACTTAAAAACATGTTTTCACCGTCCGTGCAGTAAATGGAACTAATTCATGTTAACATTATTTTTTGCAAGGGTCAACAATAAAACTTGCAAAATTTTATGACCACCGGAAAGCCCGCCTGGGAATTCTGGGCTTTTTTGGTTGGACGGCATGGCGGCTATAGCTCAATTGGAGGGATTGGCCAAGCCCGGAAAAGCTGCCGTGGGAGCATAGAGTATAAAAGCAGCGGAAAGAGGCCGGAGAGAGGTATGGACGGCTATGGCTGCAAATTCACGGGGTGCTTGTGCATAGGGAAAAGGAATCGGGGGAAAGGTGTAAAAAGCTTCGGTTATGGCTTTATGGGGTGGTTGCACAGGAACGGGTTAAGGAAAAGGTACGGGGCGGCAGCCGGGAAAATGACTGACAGGCCGGGGGCCCGGAAAAAGACCAAAGGACAGGTATTGCAGCGCACCTGGCCGGCGGCGGGTATTCCCTCGTGTTATCCCCTTTGACCGGGGCAAATGAAAAAAGAACAGAAAACAGTGGAGGGGCAGAAACTCTTAAACTCCCGGAGGGAAGGTTTTAAGCCGCTTTCCCCCCTGCCCTGTCCTCTGTTCTCCGTTCTCTCTTCTCTGTTCTCTGTTTCCTGTTCTCTGTTTCCTATTTCCCGTTCTCCGATTTCCCCATTCTTATCCAGCCCTTGAACATTCTCAGGAGCAGCCTGATAAAAGTGGCCTTGTCAACCGGATTTTCCGCAATCACGTTGCAAGACCCCACAACTTTCCCCTCAAGCAGGTATAACACCTGTCCAAGCTTCTGGCCAAGTTTTACCGGAGCGGTTACGGCTTCAGGGAGTTCCACTTTCTCCTCTATGGTTTCAGCGCTGCCCTTTTTGACCATGACAAAGACGTCGTCCTCTGTCACGGCCCTTACGCTTTTGGCAAGCCCTTTTTTCACGGGAATGGTTTTTACTTCCCGCCCTTTTTCCGACACCTGTATGCTTTCAAAATTTGAAAAACCATAGTCTAAGAGCTTAATCCCTTCGGCAAAACGGGTATTGCTGTCCGGGCAGCCCATCACCACGGCAATGAGCGTTGTGTTGCTCCTTTTAGCCACGGCCGACAGACAGTGGCCGGCCTTCTTGGTAAATCCCGTTTTAAGGCCTATGGTGCCGCTGTAATTCCTGATGAGCTTGTTGGTGTTGTCCAGGGAAGTGCCGTTAGGGAAGGTGGAGTGCCACAGGGTTGTAAACTCAATTACTTCAGGGTGTTTTGCTATAAGCTCCTTGGTCAGGACGGCAATATCTCTTGCGCTGCTGTAGTGACCGTCGTCCGTGAGCCCCGAGCAGTCAAGGAAATGGGTGTCCTCAAGTCCCAGCTCCTTTGCCCTTTTATTCATCATTGAAACGAAGTTCTCCTCGCTTCCGGCAATGAACTCCGCCAGGGCTACCGAAGCGTCGTTGGCTGAATTCAAAGCCACCGCCAGCATCATATCTTTCAAACTATATTCTTCTCCCGCGCCCAGCCAAACCGTAGATCCCCCCATACTCATGGCATGCTGGGATACCGGAACCATATCTTCATACCTGGCTTTCCCCGCGTCAATGGCTTCCATGACAAGCAGCATGGTCATTATCTTTGTCAGACTGGCTATGGGGAGTTTTTCCCGGCTTTGGCTTTCCAATAGCACATTGCCCGAGCCGGCGTCCAGAAGTATGCAACTCTTTGCTTTTAAATTAAGCACATCGGTGCTAAGGACAATCCTCTCCACCGCGTCGTGGTCATAGTCCTGGGATAACACCCTGGTGTGTAAAGCTGCCGTTATAAAAAGAAAAACAGCTGTGGAAAAACAGAGCGCTTTTCTTATCATCACCTTGTTTACCTCCCCACGGTATATCCAGTAAATATTATGCGGACGCAGGGACACATATGACGTACAACCCGCAAACCTAAGACAACTACAGCAGTTTTACACCGGAGGAGTCAACTTCGGCAAGAAGGACGGGTTTAAGCCGGGGCGCTTCCCGGGAGATTTCCAGGGACTCTGTTAACATCCTTTCCGCCGCTTCAAGCCTTTCTTCCTGATCCGTCTGCAGGCGGGCAATGGCCTCACCCTTTTCAACCCTCATGCCCGTCTTTTTATAGAGCAGAATGCCCGCCGAAGGGTCAATGGCGCTCTCCTTGGTCTCCCTTCCCGCGCCGAGGACCACCGACGCCTTTCCCAGCAGGTCCGTCTTCATACTGTATATGTAACCGCTTCCTGTTGAAAAGACCTCTTTTATGAACTTGGGCTGCTTGAACTTCCCGTAGTCATCCGCGACCCCCTTATCGCCCCCCTGGCTTTCTATCAGCTGGAGGAGCTTATTGAAGGCCTTGCCGCTGGCCAAACTCTCCAGGGCCATTTCCCTGCAGCGGCTCCTTTGGCCCTTTCCGGCCAGTTCAAGCATAACGGAAGCCAGTTCAATGCACAGCTCTTCCAGGTCTTCAGGCCCATTACCTTTCAGTGTTTCAATGGCCTCTATCACTTCAAGGGAGTTGCCTATGGCAGCCCCCAGGGGCGCGTCCATTCCCGTAATCAGGGCTACGGTTTTCTTCCCCACCCTCTCGCCAATCCCAACCATGGCTTCGGCCAGCTTAACAGCCTCATCCAGGCTTTTCATAAAGGCCCCGCTTCCCACCTTCACGTCCAGGACTATCCTGTCGGCGCCGGAAGCAATTTTCTTGCTCATTATGCTGCTGGCAATGAGGGGTATGCTGTTTACCGTGGCGGTGACATCCCTGAGGGAATAGAGCTTCTTATCCGCCGGCGCCAGGTTTGCCGTCTGCCCTGCAATGGCGATGCCTGTCTCTTTTACCCCGGCTGTAAACTTCTCTATGGGAATTTCGGTTTTAAAGCCCGGTATGGACTCAAGCTTGTCAATGGTACCTCCTGTGTGCCCCAGTCCCCTCCCGGACATTTTGGCTACAGGCACCCCGCAGGCCGCAACCATGGGCCCCAGCACAAGGGTGGTCTTGTCACCCACCCCGCCGGTGCTGTGCTTGTCAACCTTTATCCCTTCAATCCCGGCAAGACTGAGCCTCTCCCCGGAATCGGCCATTGCCATGGTAAGGTCCGCCGTCTCGCGGCTGTCAAGCCCCTTCAGGAAGATGGCCATCAGCAGGGCAGCCGCCTGATAATCCGGGACAGCGCCCTTCAGGTACCCTTCCACAAAGAACCTGATTTCTTCATACTCAAGCCTGCCGCCGTCCCGCTTCTTCTCAATAATGTCATACATCCGCATTTTAAGCCCCCCTGTCGCCCTCTTTTTATTCCGCCGCTTCCCTTAAAAAGCTCCTGCCGCCAAAGCTCTCATCGATGCCAAACAGCTCTGCCAGTGTGGCGGCTATGTCGGTAAAGCCATCCCTTATTCCCAGGTTAACGCCTTTTTTAACTCTCCCGCCATAGACCAGCAGGGGCACGTATTCCCTGGAATGGTCCGTACTCGGGGTCAGGGGATCGCAGCCGTGGTCGGCGGTAATAATCAGGATATCCTCATCCCTTAAACTGCCCAGAAGCTCCGGAAGCCTTCTGTCAAACTCCATTAAAGCCCTGGCGTAGCCTGAGGGGTCGTTCCTGTGCCCGTAGAGCATATCGAAGTCCACCAGGTTGGTGAAAAGCAGGCCGCTGAAGTCCTCCTGCATAAACTTAACTGTCTTGTCCAGGCCATCCATGTTGCCCTCTGACGCCACCCAGCGGCTGATTCCTCTCCCGGCAAATATGTCCTTGATTTTCCCCACGGCCATGACTTCGTGCCCCTTTTCCACAAGGTACTCCAGTACTGTCTTCCCGGTGGGCTCCATGGAAAAGTCTTTCCGGCCGGAGGTCCTTACGTAATTGCCTTTTTCGCCCGTAAAAGGCCTTGCTATGACCCGGGCAACCCCGTGCTCCCCTTTGAGCATTTCTCTGGCGATGCGGCATATCTCATAAAGCCTGTCTAAAGGGATTACCTCCTCATGGGCGGCTATCTGGAAGACGCTGTCAGCGGATGTGTACACTATGGGATAGCCTGTCCTTACGTGCTCATCCCCCAAGTCTTTTATGATTTCCGTGCCGGAAGCCGCCATATTGCCCAGCACACGGGTACCAATGGCCTTCTCGAATTTATCCATCAAGTCCCCCGGGAAACCGTCGGGGTAGGTGGGAAAGGGCTTGTCCAGAATAATC
>JAKOSZ010000107.1 GCA_029776555.1 Bacillota bacterium
GCCCGGTGAGTTTTGACATCAGTGAAAGGGAGCTTCTGCAAAAAGCTAAGCAGGGCGACATTGAAGCCTTTGAGGCGTTGATTCAAGGGTGCCAGAAAATGGTTTATAATATTGCTCTCAGGATCCTGGGCAACGGCGATGACGCCAATGAAGTTGTCCAGGAGGTGTTCATCAGGATTTTTAAATCAATTAAGGATTTCAAAGGCAATTCGTCTTTTTCCACATGGGTATACAGGATTACCACCAACATCTGCCTTGACGAGCTCCGCCGGAGAAAAAAGAACAACACCCTGTCCCTGGACAAAGACATCAGGACCGAACACGGGGACATAAACAGGCAGGTTGAAGATTCCAACCTTACTCCCGAAGAAGTGCTTGAAAAGGGTGAAGTGATAAAGGCTGTCCAGGAAGCCATAAACTCTTTACCTGATGAATACAGGGTTGTAATTGTGCTAAGAGACATACAGGGTTACACTTACGATGAGATAGCGAAGATCCTTGGCTGTCCCCAGGGGACAATAAAATCAAGGATAAACAGGGCAAGACACGCCTTAAGGTCAATTTTAATTAATAAAAGGGAACTTTTCAGTAAAGATTTCGTCAATTATTGAGGAAAGGAGGGTTGTCGGGCATGAAGTGCGAAAAAACGAAAAAAATGATGTCGCTATACATGGACGGCCTCTTACATGGGAGGAAACTTGCCAGGTTTGATGAGCATATTTCTGCCTGCCAAAGCTGCTTTAAGGAGCTGGAAGAGCTGAAGGCCATAAGGAACCTGTGCGCCTCTCTGCCCCAGGCTGAACTTCCCGAAGGTTTTAAGGAACAGCTCCATGTGAGGCTGCTTTCAGAAGTGGATAGCAGGGCAAAAAAGGCCTCATTGGGCTTTGGGCTGGTGAAGGTGTTTTCTCCCGTTGCCGCTGCGGCATTGGTCCTGCTTTTGCTTGTAGCTAGAAACGGCCTTTTGGGCGGACCTTTCCTTTCCAGGGAGGAGGGCAGTCCACCTCCGGTAGCCTATGATGAGTCCGTGGAAGGCGAAATGCAAGATAAGGCTGAATTCCGTACTTTTAGCGCAAAAAGGGGCGGAGAAGAAGTGGAGAGCAACGGGGAATACGGCGCTACGGTCATGTCTGCCCCTGCTGGTTCAGAGGAGGAGCAGTTGGATAACCAGGAGATACAGCGCAATAGAAGGATAGTAATAAACTCCGACAACCCAAGCAGGGGAGCGGAAAGAATTAAATCCACCGTGGAAAATTTCAACGGGGAACTGCTGGGGATGTCGGTGGGAAGTCCCAAAAGTGAAGACAGCGAGAAGACCTGCCTAGTGATTCAGATAAAGGTGCCCAGCCAAAAGCTGGAGGAGTTTGTGGCATACCTTAAGGAAGCTTTCGGTGAATCTGCGGTAATAACCACCCAGCAGGATGAAGACACGCCCGGATGTGACAAAAGTGTCATGTTGACGGCTATTGTAAAATCTGAGGAAGACAGCGCCACCGAAAGTGACAAAGGGGACACCCCGGGTTATGAGGGTGAACAGATAGCCGGCGCCCCGCCTCAAACCATGAAACAGGGTGAAAGCTATATCATTGCAATAATAGAAATCCTGGAAAACTAGCTGTGTTGTTGAATAACTGCATGTCAAAAGCGTGAAGTGACAGCCATTTACGGCTGTCACTTTTTTGTGTAGAATACCTTTATAAGGATGTGGCAAATCCGGGGCTTTA
>JAKOSZ010000108.1 GCA_029776555.1 Bacillota bacterium
ACCATGGTTGACGACCCGGACTACCTGCACAGGGTTATGAGCTTTTGCAAGGAAGTGAGCATCAATACGGCCAAGATGTACCTGGACGCCGGCGTGGACGTCATCGCCCTGGTAGACCCCATGACCTCCCAGATTTCCCCCGCCAATTTTGAGGAATTTGTCTCGCCCTATGCCGCGGCGGTGTTTGACTATGTGAAATCCAGAGGGGCTTACTGTTCCTTTTTTGTCTGCGGAGACGCAAAAAAGAACATAGAGGTCATGTGCCGCTGCAAGCCCCACAACATATCCATCGACGAAAACATCCCCCTTGACTACGTAAAGAAAGTGTGCGGCAAGCACGGGGTATCCTTTGGAGGGAACATAAGGCTTACCGTTACCATGCTGTTCGGCACTCCGGCGGACAACATCAGGGATGCCATGAACTGTATGACCATTGGCGGTAACAGGGGCTATATCCTGTCGCCGGGCTGCGACATACCCTTTGCCACCCCGGTTGAAAACATCCAGGCCATAGCCAGCGCCGTCTACGGGGAGGAAGGGGAGTTTTTCGGCAGCATCAGCTCCCTTGACAACCTGGACTTCCAGCTTCCCGACTACCCCAGCGAGAAAAGGGTGATAATTGATGTGCTTACCCTGGACTCCGAGTCCTGCGCCCCCTGCCAGTACATGATGGAAGCCGTAATAAATGCGTCAAAACCCTTTGGCGATAAGGTTTTGTACCAGGAGCATAAAATCAAGAACAAGCTGGGCGTGGCCTGCATGCTGAAGCTGGGGGTAATGAGCATACCTTCCATAGTAATCGACGGGCAGATAAAATTCGCCAGCAATATCCCCGACGTCAAGACGCTGGAAGAGGCCATACGGGAGGCTATTGAAGCAAAAGGCCTGTAATGAAGCGAAAGGACTGTAACTTAAAAGGCGCCGCCCTGCGGCTGATGCGGCGCCTTATTTTTTGCGCTGAGAAAGGTTCCCCGCGCCGCTTTTTATGTGGTAAAATATCGGTGACATAACTGGTTTGCCTGTGGAGAAAAGTTGGAAGGGGTGTAATCCAATGCAGGAAGCAAAGCAAATGGCAAAAGGGTTTATTAAGAAGCACGGCATGGATTTCGAGAGCATTGATATTGAGCAGTGCGTTCAGGGCTTCATACAGGCCATGAATACCGGGCTTGAGGGGAAGAAGGGCCCCCTGGAGATGATACCCACCTATATATCCGCTGAGGGCGATATTCCCCTTGAAGAACCGGTAATCGTCATGGATGCCGGGGGCACCAATTTCAGGGTGGCAGTTGTCCGTTTTGACCGGGAGAAAAAACCCGTAATTGAAGATTTTAACCGCTATCCAATGCCCGGCACCCAGGGAGAAGTGTCCAAAGAGGAGTTTTTCCAAACCATTGTCCGGTATATACAGCCGGTTTTGGACAAGAGCAATAAAATAGGCTTTTGCTTTTCATACCCGACGGAGATCCTTCCCAGCAAAGACGGGCGTCTTATCCGCTTTTGCAAGGAAGTGCAGGTGAAGGGCATGGAAGGGGAGCTGGTAGGGGCCGGCCTTTTGGAAGCCATAAAGAAATCCGGTTTTAACGCTGATAAGAGCATAGTCCTTCTCAACGATACCGTGGCCACCCTCCTGGGCGGCAAGGCCGAATACCCCGACCGGGTGTTTGACAGCTATATCGGCTTTATTTTGGGGACCGGGACCAACACCTGCTACCTGGAAGAGAACAGGAAGATAAAGAAGCTGCCCGATATATCCCGGACCGGAGGGAGCATGATCATCAACACTGAATCGGGGGCCTATACCAATGTGCCCAGGGGAAGCCTGGACATTGAGTTTGACAACACCACCGTAAACCCCGGACAGTACTCAATGGAAAAGATGATTGCAGGAGGTTACCAGGGAGGTCTTGTGCTCACCGTGCTGAAGAAGGCTGCCGAAGAAGGCCTTTTCTCCGGGGATTTTAAAAAGAACATATCCGGGCTGGAGACCCTGGCATCAAAAGACATTGACGATTTCCTGTACTATCCCTACGGCGAAGCCTCCATCCTGGCCCGCTGCTGCGCAGGAAAGGACACGGAGGAAGGGCAGAAGGACCGCGCCGTCCTCTATTACCTGGTGGACTGCATTATGGAGAGGGCGGCCAAACTGGTAACGGCAAACCTGGCGGCCGTCATATTAAAGACCGGAAAGGGAAGCAACCCCTGCGCCCCGGTCTGCGTAACCGCGGAAGGCACCACTTTCTACAAGTCCAAGCTGTTCAGGGGCAAGCTCGACTACTATGTAAAGACCTACATGAACGAAAAGAAGGGAATTTACTGCGAGTTTGTCAAGGCGGATAACGCAACCCTGATAGGAACCGCCATTGCAGGGTTGGGGGTATAGGGTACAGAGAACAGAGAACAGAAGAACAGAGAACAGAGAACAGAGAACAGAGAACAGAAACACAGAGACCAGAGTAGAAGCACAGGGGGACATTCGGCTTATTGAGCCAATGTCCCCCGTTTAGTGCGCGCGGCATGCGCGCGACCTTGACGGTGAAAGTCCGTTACGGGGGTTGATAGCACCAACCGTTAGCCAAAGACAAGGGTGTCCATCGCGAGGTGGAATCTGAAGGAAGTCGGAGGCAAAGTCCCGGCCTGACGAACAGGAACTTCATATGAG
>JAKOSZ010000109.1 GCA_029776555.1 Bacillota bacterium
AAACGGCATAAAGCCGGTTACCATATCCCTTGACGACTACTTCCTGGACAGGAAGCTCACCCCTAAGGACGAAGACGGAGAATACGACTATGAGGCGCTGGAGGCCATAGACCTCAAACTGTTTAACCTCCACATGGAGGCCCTTTTAAACGGGCATGAGGTGGAAATCCCCGTCTTCAACTTCATCCGGGGCGAAAGGGAAGAGGTGGGCAGGAAGCTTAAAATCGGCGACGAGCATGTTCTTCTCATAGAAGGGATTCATGGCCTGAATGAGAGGCTTACCGCTTCCATCCCCAGGGAGAGGAAGTTTAAGATTTACGTCAGCGCCCTCACCTCCCTGAACATAGACGACCACAACCGGATACCCACCACCGACACCCGGCTGGTGAGGAGAATTGTAAGGGACTATCAGTTCAGGGGCAGCTCGGCCCTTGCCACCATAAGGCGCTGGCCTTCGGTGAGGAGGGGGGAGGAGAGGAACATCTTTCCCTTCCAGGAGGAAGCCGACGTCATGTTCAATTCAGCCCTGCCCTTTGAGCTGGGAGCCTTAAAGCCCCTGGCCGAGCCCCTGCTCTACCATATAGACAGGTCCAACCCGGAGTTTTCAGAGGCCAAGAGGCTTACGGAATTCCTAAGCTACTTCCTTCCTATAGAACCAAGGGAGATACCGGGCAATTCGATAATCCGTGAGTTTATCGGAGGGAGCTGCTTCTATTGATCTGCCTTTTTGGAAACAACAGCCTTGCAAAAGAATACAAGGCTGTTGGGGTTTAGCGGTTTGGGGTTAACTTTTGGGGGTAAAGGTGACGCAGTCGGTTTCCTGGGTGTCTCTGGCGTTGGGGGGCTGAACCTCGATCATCTCGGCGCTGCAGTGGTCGCCATGCATGTAGTATTCGCAGGTATTAACCACGCACCTGATGCCGCTGTTGGGACGGTCCATTTTTTTTACTCTCATTGTAAAACCTCCTTGTAAACAGAATGTCTTAAGTTTAGTATTATTACAAAAATAAAAAATATACTGCTTAAAGCTGCGGGCAGAAGATTTAAGAAGTGCTGGAAGTGTAAACAAATCCGCTTTAGGGGAGGCAATAAAAAAGCTCAATGATATGGTGAAGGGAGAGGGTTTTATGGCTTGTTATCTTCTGGGCATTGACATTGGGACGTCGGGCACCAAGACCGTTCTTTTTGACGAAAAGGGAAATACGGTGGTCAGCGCCACCAGGGAGTACCCCATGTACCAGCCCAACATCGGGTGGGCGGAACAGGACCCCGGGGACTGGTGGGAAGCTACATATACCACCATAAGGGAGGTAATAGCCAAAAGCGGGGTTAAGCCGGCGGACATAAAGGGAGTGGGACTTTCGGGACAGATGCACGGAGCGGTGCTGCTGGACAGGGACAGCAAGGTCTTAAGGCGGGCCATCATATGGTGCGACCAGAGGAGCGCCGCCGAGTGTGAACAGATAACCTCCCTGGTAGGGAAAGAGCGGCTTATCGAGATCACCGCCAATCCTGCCCTTACCGGCTTTACCGCCGCCAAGGTCCTGTGGGTCAGAAACCATGAGCCGGAGACTTTCGAAAAGGTGAAGAAAATACTGCTTCCCAAGGACTACGTGAGGTTTAAGCTTACGGGAGAGTTTGCCACCGAAGTGTCCGACGCTTCCGGCATGCAGTTTATGGATGTGCCCGAAAGAAAATGGAGCGATGAGCTTTTGAGCAGGTTGGGCCTGGACAAAGACCTGCTGGGCAAGCTCTACGAGTCCCAGGAGGTAACCGGGGTCATCAGCCGCGAAGCTTCGGAGCTCACCGGCCTTGCCCAGGGCACGCCGGTGGTGGGAGGGGCCGGCGATAACGCGGCGGGGGCCGTAGGAAACGGTGTGGTGAAACCCGGGATAATCTTCTCCACCATAGGCACCTCCGGGGTTATATTCGCTTACTCGGACAAGGTCAGCATCGACCCCCTGGGAAGGGTCCATACCTTCTGCCATGCCATACCCAACACCTGGCACATAATGGGGGTGCACCAGGCGGCGGGGCTCTCACTTAAATGGTTCAGGGACAACTTCTGCATTGAGGAGAAGAGAACAGCCCAGCTGATGGATGTGGACCCGTACGTGCTGATGGACCGGGAAGCGGAAAAAGTCAGCCCCGGGAGCAACGGCCTGATATACCTTCCCTACCTGATGGGCGAAAGGACTCCCCACCGGGATCCCAACGCCAAGGGGGTCTTCTTCGGGCTTTCCGCAAAGCACGACAAAAGGGATATGCTGCGGGCGGTCATGGAAGGAGTGGTATACAGCCTTAAGGACTCCATGGAGATAATAAAGGGCATGGGCGTTGCCATTAAGGAGATCAGGGCCTCCGGCGGCGGCGGCAGAAGCAGGCTGTGGAGACAGATGCAGGCTGACGTCTTCGGCACCGGGATAACCACCGTAAGTTCGGTGGAAGGCCCTGCTTTCGGGGTTGCCCTCCTGGCGGGAGTGGGGGCAGGCGTATACAAGTCGGTGGAGGAGGCCTGCGAAGCCACCATAAGGGTCACCACAAGGCAGGAGCCGGATATGGCCCTGAATTCCAGGTACATGCAGTTCTACGCCATTTACAGGAGGCTTTACGGAGCGCTGAAGGAGGAATTTTCAAACCTGGCCGCCCTATTAAACGAGGGATAGGAGACTGGCAAGCTTGAGCCTTTTTAGTTAGAACTGTCAACTGGCAGGGTAAGAAACTTATGGCATCAACAGGACATTGCTAAATATTTAACAATGTGCTATAATCAAACTGTAAAAAACTCTGTGTTGTCCTGTCCTTCAGCCGGGAAAATACAGGAGGCTTGACGCCTGGCTGCCGGCAGCGGCGTCCTCCTGCCTGCGGAATGTTTGTTTTGATATTCCAGGAGATGGGGTGTGGGGGCTTGAACTTTGACTCCATAAAACTGCAGTATGAAATACCGGCCAACAATTTTACCGCGGCGGGGGAAATTGTCAGCAGCATGAAAAAGGTGTTAAGCCACCTGGTAATAAACCCGGCTGTTATTAAAAGGGTGGCCATAGCCGCATACGAGGGCGAGATGAACGCCGTGATACATGCCGGCGGCGGCAGCGTGGAGGTGACCATAGACCCTGATAAGATTACCGTAAAGATAGCTGACCAAGGGGCCGGCATACCCGACCTGGAGCTGGCCATGCAGGAAGGCTACTCGACGGCCCCGGAAGACATCAAGCAGCTGGGTTTCGGAGCGGGAATGGGACTTCCCAACATGAAGGAAAATGCCGATGTCCTCGACATTGACACCCGGGTGGGGCAAGGGACTACAGTGGTGATTACGGTTTATATCAGGTAAAAGGAGCTTATGACCTGTTTTTGGAGGCTGTGAGCCTTTGGGAAGGAAGAGCGGTCGTCCGGTTTGACTTTCCGGCGGCCGGGATGGAGGGCTAACAAATGTATTTCCATTCAGTCACTCTGGATGAGGAAAAGTGCAGGGGTTGCACCAACTGCATAAAGCGCTGTCCCACGGAAGCGATCCGGGTAAGGAAAGGGAGGGCCCGCATCATTGACGAAAGGTGTATTGACTGCGGCGAATGTATAAGGGTATGCCCTCAGCACGCCAAGAAGGCCATAACCGACCCTTTCGATGCCATCTACACCTTCAGGTACAGGGTTGCCATTCCGGCGCCTTCCTTTTACGGCCAGTTTAAGCCCTCCGTTTCCAGGAACCGGCTGCTGAACGCCCTGAAGAGACTGGGCTTTGATGAGGTGTTTGAAGTGGCCAGGGCGGCGGAAATTGTGTCAGCTGCCACCAGGAAGCTGCTGGCCAGGCCGGACGTAAAAAAACCCCTCATATCCTCCGCCTGTCCGGCGGTGGTCCGTTTAATCCAGGTGAGGTTCCCCAGCCTTATTGATAACCTGCTGAAACTCCAGTCTCCCATGGAGCTGGCGGCCGAGATTGCCAAAAGCCGTAAAGCGGCTGCCGGGAACTTAAGCCCTGGGGAGGTCGGGGTTTTCTTCATTACCCCCTGTGCCGCCAAGGTCACCAGCATCAAGGCGCCTTACGAGAAACAGCAATCTTACGTGGACGGCGCCATATCCATGCGGGAAATCTACCCCAGGGTACTGGAAACCCTGGAAAAGGGCTGTGAAGATGAAGACCTGGAGCAGGCGGGCTATGAAGGAATCCGGTGGGCCGACTCAGGAGGAGAGGGCCTCGCCATCGGCACCGACAGGTTCCTGGCGGTGGACGGCATTCACAATGTGATTGCCATCCTGGAAGAGATAGAGAACGAGAGGCTGGAAGATGTGGATTTCGTGGAAGCGCTGGCCTGTACGGGAGGCTGTCTGGGAGGCCCCCTGACGGTGGAAAACAAGTACGTTGCCCGGACCCGGCTAAAAAAACACATAGAAGAAGCGAAACAGAAGGGCATTCCGCCCGACCGGCAGGAAAAGACGGAAGAGGAACTGGTCTGGTCAGGGAACATTGAGTACAGGCCGGTTATGAAGCTGGATGAAGATCTGCGGGAGGCTATAAAGAAGCTGGAAGCCTTGGAACAGATCAACAGGGAACTTCCCGGCCTGGACTGCGGAGCATGCGGTGCTCCCAGCTGCCGGGCGCTGGCCGAGGACATAGTAAGGGGCATGGCAAATGAAACCGACTGTATATTCAAACTGAGGGAAAGGGTAAGGAACCTGGCAATGCAAATGGCAGAACTGGAAGCAAAGATGCCCCCGGTGCTGGACAGGAACAGCAATGGCAGTTCAAAGGAAAATGTGGAGGTTGAGGGAGATGAAGGTTAGGGATTTTGCACACAGACTCGGCCTGGACGTCCTGGATGGGAATGACGGGCTTGATGGTGAAGTGACGGGGATGTATGTGGGCGACCTTTTAAGCTGGGTCATGTCCCATGCCGGCAAGGGCAGCGCCTGGGTGACGATCCACGCCCATGTGAACATTGTGGCTGTGGCACTGATTACCGACTTATCCTGCATTATCATCGCGGAAGGGGTAAAACCCGACAAGGCTACGCTGGACAAGGCGGAACAGGAGAAGATCCCTGTCCTGGCAACGGAAATGACGGCTTATGAAGTCTGCTGGAAGGCCCATGAAATTTTGCAGGCAGAGGGCGTATGCTGAGGGGTGCTGGCTTAAATTTGGCGGAGGTGTTTGATTGAGGGCGGCAGTTGACCTTCATATCCACACGGTGCTGTCTCCCTGCGCGGACAGGGACATGACACCCAATAACATTGTTAACATGGCCCTTATAAAGGGCCTTAACGCCATTGCCGTCACCGACCACAACTCAGCCCGGAACCTGCCTGCAGTGCATGAATGCGGCAAAAAAGCCGGAATCCTGGTAATACCGGGCATGGAAATAGAAAGCCGGGAGGAAGTTCACCTGCTTTGCCTGTTTCCAAGCCTGGAAGCTGCTTTCAGGATGCAGGACAAGGTCTACGGCTCCCTGCCTCCTGTACCCAACAGGGAAGACATATTCGGCCCCCAGCTTATCATGGATTCCCGCGACTGTGTAATCGGCAAAGAAGAAAGGCTTCTCATTACGGCTTCCTCTTTGAGCCTTGAGGAGGTCAGCAATACCGTGGAAGGACTGGGAGGAGTCCTCATACCGGCCCATGTGGACCGGAGTTCCTACAGCGTCCTTTCAAACCTGGGCTTCATACCTGAAAGCCTGCCTGCAGGAAGCGTTGAAGTGTCCGGGGGCTGTGACACGGCCTCCCTTCTTAAGGCTTATCCCCGGCTTGAAAAATATAAACTGGTACGGTCTTCCGATGCCCACAGCCTGGGAGAGATCCTGGAAAGGGAATTTTTCCTGGAAGTGGAAGAATTAAGCATAGGGGAGCTGCTGGCTGCCCTTAAGTAAAAGCCCGGTCTAATTTTGCAACTCCAATTTGCTTTTCCTGCAAAAACCAGAGTGGGTTACATAATATAACTCCATAATTATGGCATATTGTATACAATGCACTTTGCAATTCCCGTAAACGCTTCTTGCAAGCCCATTTCAGCAAAAAAAATATTCAAATAAGCGTGAAAACAATTGAAATTGGGGTAAATATTTGTTACAATATTAACGGTCATTGTTAACTAATTAACAACAAGCAGATCCTTCTGACGCAGGACTTTAAGACGCCAGGGAATATGTATCGATGATTGGGAGGTAAGAGCAATGGTCGAATGCAAATGTCGCTTAAGCGGAAGCGTCGAAGAAAGAGACGAAAAACTGCAAGAAATAATTGACAGGCACAGGAACTCAAGGGGAGCCCTGATACCCATACTCCATGAAGCGCAGGAACTCTACGGTTATCTTCCCCTTGAAGTGCAGAAGAAAATAGCGGAAGGGCTCAATGTATCCTTGGCCGAAGTTTACGGAGTTGTTACCTTCTACACCCAGTTTTCACTGACGCCGAAGGGGAAGTACAACATCCAGGTTTGCCTGGGAACGGCCTGCTATGTAAAGGGTGCCAGCCTTGTACTGGATAGGATCAGGGAAAAGCTCGGCATCGAAGTGGGCGGCTGTACCAGCGACGGACTGTTTTCGCTGGAAGCCTGCAGATGTGTGGGCGCCTGCGGACTTGCTCCCGTGGTGATGATCAACGGCGAAGTCTACGGGAGACTTACTCCCGACGACATAGACGGGATACTGGAGAAGTACAGGACAAAGGAAACGGAGAATTAAGAGACGCATAGCCCATGAGGGATTTATCGCTTCAGATCCTGGACCTGGTTCAGAACTCCATAAATGCCCGGGCAGGCACAATCCGCATAGGAATTGCGGCTGACACCGAAAGGGACCTGCTGGAGATCACCATAACCGATGACGGCCAGGGCATGGATCCAGAGTTTGCAAAAACCATTGACGACCCCTTCGTTACAAGCAGGAAGACCAGGAAGGTTGGGCTTGGGGTTCCCCTCCTTAAGGCAGCGGCAGAAAGGTCAGAAGGCAGTGCGAGGATTGAGTCTGCCAAGGGAAAAGGGACTGTCGCCAGTGCGGAATTCAGGATATCCCATATTGACAGGCCTCCGCTGGGCGACCCGGTGGAAACCCTGGTGAGCCTGATAGCTGCTTGGCCCAACTTGAGATTCATACTGACAATGGAGAGCAAAAACGGAAGCTTTGAACTTGATACCAGG
>JAKOSZ010000110.1 GCA_029776555.1 Bacillota bacterium
AGATGATTACTTCTACGCCCTTGCAGGCGCACCCTACTTCAATATTTCAGGCCAGTTGAGCAACAAGGCGGGACTAACCCTTGAGGAAATATTTGAGGACATAGAAAACAACAGGGACAGCGTCAGGGATATGATGAAGAGGATGGTCACCTATGCCATCAGCTATAACCTTAAGCCCATTTGTTACGAAGCAGGGCCTCACCTCACGGGCAGCACCAACCAGGCGGTAAAAATCGCCGCCAACCGCGACCCGCGCATGGGGCAAGCCTGCATAGACTACCTCAACGACTGGCACTCCGTCGGCGGAGAACTGATTTGCTGGTACACCCTTGCTTCACTGTATTCACAATACGGCTCCTTTGGATTGACCGATGACATTTCCAATACCAGTACGCCGAAATTCAACGCGGTTAAGACCATTGCCACATCTCCGAAAGCTGAGCTGGCGCCCACCACGGGAACCTCAGTGCCGGCCATAATACACGGCGGCAGGTTTGATACACAGAAACAATATACCCAGCCCGGCGACAACGCGGTTAATTGCAGAAAAGACAGCTGGTATACCTACTTGCTGAGAGTTGACACAGCCGGGACCTATAATATTTCAGCCAAAGTGTCCTCCACCATGGACGGCGGAATACTTGAAGCCATGCTGGACGGCGACGTCATTGCCACCTGGGACGTGCCGAACACCGGTATGTCAAACGTCTACGAGTACACACCCGCCTGCACCGTGACCCTGGATGAAGGCTTGCACGCCATCAGGCTGAAATCTTTAAACGGGACATTCAATATTAAGTACTTAAAGGTTGAAGACCCCAACGGCGAACCATTGACCGAGCCCGACGGCGGCGACGCTCCTTCGGTTAAAGCAACCCTTGCCAGGAAGACCATCAGGTCCCTGACCATAGACGGCGGACTGGATGAAAGCGTTTGGAACCTCCAGGAAAGCGTTGATAAGGTTTTGAGCGGGAACGCCAATAATACGGTCCAATTCGGTATCCTTTGGGACGATAACAACCTGTATATCGGAGTGAAAGTACTGGATTCCTCCCTGGTAAACGATTCGTCGGATACCTGGCAGGACGACTCGGTGGAAATATACATTGATGCGGATAACAGCAAGAGTCCTGGTTATGACGCCTTTGACTACCAGTTAATCAAAGGCTATGGAGACAGCAGCATATTCATCGCCGGAGGCAAGAGCATAGAAGGAATAAGACACGCCTGGAAGGACATTGACGGCGGGTACAGTGTGGAGATAGCAATCCCCTGGAGAAGCATAGGCATTACCCAGCCTCTTGCCGGAAGCGTCGTGGGCATTGACATCGGCAATAACGACGACGATGACGGCTCCGACAGGGACAGCCAGTTAGTATGGTCCGGTACCGGAGACAACTGGCAGTCCACCAGCTACTGGGGTGAAGTGACCCTGTCCCCGGAGGAAGTGGGAGGAGACGGACCTATCTTTACAATCGGGTCGGCAGTGTTCACCGATGCCGAAGGCAATGTCATATCTTCCCTTACGCCCTCGGGATTTGTAAAAGCTTCGGTGGAGATCACCAACACCACGACCTTGACGAAGCCCGCAACCCTTATCGTAGCGCTCTGCGACGCCAGCGGCGCGGTTAAGTCCGTTGCGGAAGTGGAGAAAACCTTAACTTCCGGCGAAACGGTAACCTTAAGGGCCGGTTTCAGCCTGCCGCAGAATATTAACGGTTACTGCATTAAGGTGTTCATTTGGGACAGTCTTGAAGGCCAAAACGAACTTGTGGATACGGTAGTCATCTTTCCGGCTGACTAAGGAGAGATTCTATCAGGGGAGCCCGGCGGTTTGGCCGCCGGGCAGGCCCCGGAAAGGAGGTATACTATGAGGAGACTCTTAACCATGTTTCTGGCAGCCTGCATAGTTTTAACCGTTTGCATACCTGGTGCCCAGGCTCTTGCTTTTGCAGCCGGAACAGTTGAAATCCTTGTCAATGACGGTACCGGAGAGGTTACAATACGGGGAAATATTGCCTCCGGAGCCGGAAAACAAGTTACGATAACCGTTATCAACCCATCGGGCGGTTATGACTATATAGACCAGGCCACCAGCGGAGAAAACGGCAGCTTCCAGTTCAGCTATACCCTGGACGAGACAAGCGGGGGCGTATACAAGGTAAGTATCGGGGGGAGCAGCCTGGCGGAAGACATTAACGCAACCTTCGTCTACAGTCCCTCCACCGGAGGATCTCCTCCCCCAACACCCGGAACGCCTTCAACACCGCCGGCGGCATCTCCCGCAACCGCTATTCCGCCGGATTTTGCAGGGGCCATGGAAAGCTTGGACAAAGCAATAGACGACATCGCCGGCACCCTAAATCCTTCTACAGCTTATCAAAAAGCCATAGACGTTATCCTGTCGGCCTCCAAAGCCGTAAAAAACTCCAAAGGAGAAGAAATCAACCAGCTGACGAGAGAGCTTGTCCGCCTGACGCAAACGGCTCTGCAAAAGGTCAGCGCCATAAGATACGGAGCCCAGCTGTCAGGAACAGGTTCAAGCACTGTGATAAGCCCGTTGGAGGTTTCAAGGCTTGCCGAAAAAATGGACGAGGTCATAAACAAGACTTCCAGGCTGAGGTCAGCCCTGGCTGAAGCCGGAATAAATGTTATGCTTCAGTCCGAGATAAGGATAGACACCACCGTAGAGGCTGACTGCAGCCGGGCTGACGTAACCTTGCCAGGGGCCCTTTTCAGGGTAGCCCGTGAAAAAGGCATTGACGGCATTACCGTTGCCTCTTCGGTTGCGGCAATTACGATTCCTCCTGATGCCTTTTCCACCGACATTGAAGGAAACTTATCCCTTTCCGCTGCCCTGGTGAACCGGGAAGACCTGCCTGAAGACTTGAGAGAAATTGCCGGCGATAACCCGGTATATGACTTCAACCTGTCGGCAGGCGGAGAAAACATCAGCAGCTTTCAAAAACCTCTGACCATAACAATACCCTACACCCTCAAGGAAGGTGAAGACCCTGAGAAGATAACCGTCTTTTACATAGACAGCAGCGGAAAGCTTGTAAACCAGATTGGCAGATATGACGAAAAAACCGGCACCATCAGCTTCACCGTAAGGCACTTCAGCAAGTACGTCATTAAGTTAAACGATGTATCCTTCAAGGACCTTGGAAAAGCCCAGTGGGCCAAACAGGCCATTGAAACGATGGCATCCAAGGGCGTAATTAAGGGAAACGGCAAGGGTTATTTCAACCCCCTGGACGATGTGACCAGGTCCCAGTTTACTGCCATGGTTGTCAGGGCCCTGGGACTGGTGGATGCATCCGCGGCAAACGATTTCAATGATGTGGACTCCGGCCATATCCTCTACACGGAGATATCTTCGGCCTATGAAGCCGGTTTGCTGGAAGGCCTTTCGACAGAAAACAGCTTTAACCCCGATGCCTTCATAACACGGCAGGACATGGCGGTCATTATCGCCAATGCCCTTGTAAAGTTTAAAGGGAAGAAAGCTGTAGAAGATCCTTCCGAATACCTGGCAAACTTTACGGACGGAGACGAAATTGATTCTTATGCCGCCGCTTCGGTGGCCACCGCTGCAAAATATGCGCTTGTTATCGGAGGGCCCAGCGGTTCCTTTAACCCCAAAGGGTTTACCACCAGGGCTTCCGCAGCTACCGTAATACACAGGCTGTTTAACATTATTTAACCCGCTTTTCTTACCAGCTTTAGGTTTCATACAACAAAAACTCCGCATTATGCGGAGTTTTTGTTGTATGTTAAATCTTCGTCGCCAACCTTCAACCGGAAACATTAGTCCCGGCTTATTGATTTTTCGCGTTATACTTTAAAATGCTTAAACTGGGGCAGGTAGTCCTTGTTGGCCTCGAACATCTCCTGCACCATGGCTTTGATTTCGGCCAGGCTCAAAACGGCAGAGGTCAACGGGTCAAAGCAGATGGCCTGGAACACCTTCCTGGGATCGCCGGTCAGCGAAGCCTCTACAACCAGCTCTTCAATTCTGGCGTTGGTGCCTACCAGTATGGCCAGGTGATCCGGCAGCGGGCCCACGTGGACGGGGTCCAGTCCGCGCCTGGAAGCGATGACCGGCACCTCTACGCAGCAGCCTTCCGGCAGGTTGTCTACCAGGCCGAAGTTCCGCACGTTCCCGTTGAACTCAAACATGGTGCCGTCTCCGATGGTGGCGTTGAATATGCTGGCCGCGTA
>JAKOSZ010000111.1 GCA_029776555.1 Bacillota bacterium
TCAAGTCCGGTCCTCCGCCAAAACTACTCTATTTCAAATTCGTCGCCCTGAACCTTTACCACATCCCCGGGCCTTAGCTTTCTTCCCCTTTTTGACTCAACAATCCCGTTTACTTCCACCAGGCCGCCCTTAATCAACTCTTTTGCCTGGCCTCCTGTTTCGGAAACCCCTGCCCATTTAAGAAGCTGGTCAAGCTTAATGTACTCGTCCCTTATTTTAATCTTCCGCATCCTACCCTCTCCCAAGAAACTTGGCTGACTTAAAAAATGGGACTTTTTCTGTCCCATTTTTTTATCTTGATTTATACCGGAATTAGCTTGTTTTCGTCCTCACAGGCATATTGAGATAGGTGAAGCTCTCCCCTTCCGTGGGCCTTATCATACACGGCCCGATTTCGGAAGAAAACAGTATATCCACGTACTCGTCGTCTATGACCCTCAACGCCTCTATGTAATACCTGGGGTTAAAGCCTATGGTCATGTCCTTGCCCTCATGTTCCACGTCAATTTCTTCCCTTACCTTGCCTATGCTGGTATTGGAAGAAACAACCATTTTATCCCCGCCGATGGTTAAAATCACCGGGACATTCTTTTCTTCAACGGAAATGAGGGAGGCCCTCTCCATGCAGGAAAGCAGGTCCTGGGTCCTTACCCTGACTTTTGCGTCATGGTCCTTTAAGAACATGCTGTTATAGTTTAAGTACTCCCCTTCAAGAAGCCGTGAAACCACCTTGCAGTTTTTCATTTCGAACATGATCTGGTTGCTGGAGCCGTAAATATTAAGCTCCTCGTCGGAAGACTCAAGGATCTTTGAGATTTCGTTTAAGGTCTTACCCGGCACTATGGCGCTGAACCCCTGGTTTTCCTGGCCCACCTTGCGCTTTCTTAAGGCCAGCCTGTATCCGTCAATGGATACGAAGGTCAGTTCACCGTCTTTGCAGGAAATATAGGAGCCCGTCAGCACTGTGCGGCTTTCTTCGCTGCTTACGGCAAATATGGTCTGCCTTATCATGTCCTTTACCGCCTGCTGGGTGGTCTTAAGGGAGTTCTTCTTCTCTATTTCAGGTATGGCCGGAAAACCTGAAGCCGAAAGCCCTTTTATTTCAAAATGAGATTTGTCGCACTCTATAACAACAGTGTTGTTTTCCGTTGTCTCTATGAGCACCTCCGAGTCAGGAAGCTTTCTCGCTATTTCTCCAAACATCCTGGAGTTTATCACTACAGCCCCTTCCTCGTGAACCTTTCCTTCAACCAAACACTCGATGCCTATCTCAAGGTCGTTTCCCGTAAGCTTGATATTCTCTCCAGCCTCCAGGAGTATCCCCTCCAGGATGGGGAGCGTGCTCCGGGAAGAAACCGCCTTTTGCACCGTGTTTATCCCGTTTACCAGATTGAACTTTGAGCATGTTACTTTCATCTTCTGTCCTCCTTTTATTCTTAATAGCTTAGATTAAAATTAGAAGGAGTAGTATTAGTACCTGTTAAAACTGTGTAAAACTATATGGCACGTCCTTTTTTCCGGCTTTTGTGCCGGTGGAAAAAATGTTTATAACCCGTCATCTTTTTAAAACTTGTCCACTTGCCCTTTAAATTTCCTTTTTATCTACAGGACCTTCTTCCACATATGAACACCCGGCTGTTGACAGGCTTCGCCCGCCGGCTGTTTAAAGGCTGCTGGCAGCATTTCCTGCCGGCGTAGGCTGTGTATTAATATTGATGGATTTCATGCTTAAGCCGCTGTTTTATGGACGGAAGGCTGTGGATTATACCGGGTCACTTTCCCTGTATGTTTCTTTTCAGCTCATCTATGGTCCTCCTGATGTCAGCCTTTTTATCTATGTCCTTTTGCAATTTTTCGCAGGCGTGAATCACCGTGGTATGGTCTCTTCCTCCGAACTCATAACCTATCTTGGGAAGGGACATGTCAGTAAGGTCCCTGCAAAGGTACATGGCTATCTGCCTGGGATAGGCA
>JAKOSZ010000112.1 GCA_029776555.1 Bacillota bacterium
AAGCCTTTGACAAGGTTGCCAGGACCATTGGCCTGGGGTATCCGGGGGGCCCCCTGATAGATAAGGCGGCCAGGCGCGGCAACAGCGGCGCCATTGACTTCCCGAGGGCGAAACTGAATGACAGCAGCCTGGATTTCAGTTTCAGCGGGCTTAAGACGGCGGTTCTCAATTACTTAAACGGCCTTAAGCAAAAAGGCGAAGAGCCCGTCATAGAAGATGTTGCGGCAAGCTTTCAGCAGGCTGTGGTGGATGTGCTGGTGAGAAACACAGTGCAGGCCGCCAGGATGAAAAGTGTCAAAACCATAACCCTGGCAGGAGGCGTGGCTGCCAATTCGGCCCTTCGGGAGCAGATGAAAATCAATGCTTTCAATTACGGTATGACCGTTCTCTATCCCTCTCCGATCCTCTGCACCGACAATGCCGCCATGATTGCTTCTGCGGCCTATTTTAAGTATGTAAGCGGCAGGATGTCGGACCTGGATTTAAATGTAACCCCTTCTTTAAGACTGGATGAGAGCTGAACTGTGGATAACTTTTTAAGATGTGTTTGCCGGCAGGAAGCGCAATTCTCCGCTTAATGGTTTTTTATGTCGTTTTTCGAATCCGGTCGGGGAAACTTACCACCAGCCGAAAACCCGGTGAAGCCTGTAAAACGTCCAAAAGCAACGGCATAATTCCAAATTTTTGTCGATTGCTGTTAGTTTGCGCGGTGTGAATAATGTGGAAAAATGGCTAAGACTGCGGAAATGTCAATACTCTGCCGTGTGGATAAGTTTGTGGATTTTGTGGATTGCATGAATCAAAGGGAGTTTCATTGCGGGAGGATGCCTAAAAAAATGATTATATTTGCTCCGAAGAAAACATTTTGTAGTACTCTAGGACTTTAGTTACATAATTCTGTGTTTCCTCGTAAGGGGGAATGCCGTTATATCTCCTGACGCTGTTGGGGCCGGCGTTATAGGCCGCCAGCGCTGAAGGGAGGTCGCCGAAACTGTCCATCTGGGCCTTAAGATATCTTACTCCCCCGTCGATGTTCTGATAGATGTCCCATGGGTCGGTGACGCCCAGGCCCTGGGCCGTGTCAGGCATAAGCTGCATTAGACCCTGGGCCCCGGAACGGGAAAGGGCATAGGGGTTATAGGCGGACTCCTGCTTGATAACGGCTTTTACCAGGCTGGGGTCAACGCCGTATTTTTGAGAGGCTTGATTAACCGCGCTGTCTATCATTTCCATCAACTGGTCTTTGTCCCCGGGTATGTAAGCGGAAGACTTTTCGAGAGCCGCTCTGGCCCTCAGCACATTGGCCAGTTTTGAGACAGACTGGCTTTCTCCCGCCAGCTTCTCCTGGGCAGCCTCAAGGGCCGACTGAAAAGAAGAATTATCTGCGGAAAACTGCACGGTTCTTTTGAATCCGGCAATCCTAAGGGGAACCCTGCTCTGAATTTCACTGATTTTCTGCGCCAGAATTTCGGAAACCCTTAATACCATTTATTGCACCTCACCAGTATTATACATGACTAGCAAAAATCTTACAAGTGACTTTAAATTACCTCCCGTTTTTTCGTAAACTTGGAGCAGGCGTTCTTTTCTTTGCCGTTGTATTTTCTTACCGTCAGGATCTGACAGAAGCCGAGACCGTCGGAGCCATCGGCTTCTTCCGGGCCGCTGCTTTTGCTTAAAATAAAATAGGCGCAGTTAATGCACTTGTTCCTGAGCTGCCGAACCAGCTGCATCCCCGGGACAAGCTTATGCCTTCCGCAGACGTAATCAGGGGACACTATCCCTTTCTTTTGGCACAGGAGGTCGTCGTTTACCGGGATAGGCACTGCCCTTATGCAGTTGCCGCAGGATTTTTTAATTTTCATTTTTTACCCTCCAAACCTGTTGATTTAATAAGATGCCTTATTAAAATATTCATATAAGACCTGGGGATTGGGTAAATTAGATTCGCCGACTAATCCGCCTTATTATAACACTAATAGGGACAGCTGTGGTATAATATGGGAAATAATCCGCCTTCTCAATTCAGCTTTGACCAAATCATCCGGGCCCGGACAGGGGCATATCCGAAAATCGGTGATAAACTGGCCCTGCGGCACTGGTGAGGATAGGGAGGGGTGCTGACGGTGGAAAAGCTCATCGACTTACACACGCATTCAACGGCTTCCGACGGAAGCATGACGCCCGCGGAACTTGTAAGCTATGCCAAAAGCAGGGGGCTTTCAGCCATTGCCTTAACGGACCACGACACGGTGGACGGCATAGAAGAAGCCCTGGACTGGGGGGAGAGGGTCGGGCTTGAGGTCGTGGCGGGAGTGGAAATAAGCATAGACACGGAACCGGAAATTCATATCCTGGGTTATTTCTTTGAAAGGCCGTGGAACACCCTGAAGGCGGCCCTGGATGAGCTTGTGAGAAGCCGCGAGGAACGAAACCCCAAAATAATAAAGAAGTTAAATGAGCTGGGGTTAAGCCTTACCATGGCAGAAGTGCTGGACAGGGCAAAAGGGAAGATAGTCGGAAGAGCCCATATTGCCCAGGTGCTGGTGGACAAAGGGTATGCGGAGGACATCTCCCAGGCCTTTGACAGGTACCTTTCGGCCGGGCGTCCTGCCTATGTTAAAAGAGAAAAACTGACTCTAAGTGAGGGGATAAAACTCATTGAGGCTTCCGGTGGAATTCCTGTGCTGGCCCACCCCGTTCTTCTGGGGATGAAAGAAGAAAGGCTGGACGACTTGCTTAACGATTTAAAGAAAATGGGGCTGAAAGGCATTGAGGCCTATTATGCGGAGAACACTCCCGGCGACACGGAGATGTTTCTCGGGCTTTCAAAGAGGCACAACCTGGCCGTCACCGGCGGCAGCGACTTCCACGGCGATTTTAAGAACACGGTGGATATTGGGAGCGGGAGGGGCAGCCTGAAAGTCCCTTACGCGCTCCTTGAGATACTTAAAGCCCTGGCAAAATAGAATCCCCTATCCAGGGGCTGGGATAGGGGAGGGGAAATTAGTGCTGAGTGGGTTTGGATGTATTACTTTTAATCACATTTTACAGCAAGAGACATTTATCGACAATGAATAATTTGGACTGTAAATTTTATGAATATGGGACTAGATAATAGAACAAAAGGCCTATTTCTTAGGACGGCCTGACTTCGGTGAAAGGGGCAATTTGTGGGCAATATTGACAATAAAATAACAATCATGGTATAATCAAAAACAACAAATATAATTAAAAAATACATAATTTTGTATGTTTTTATCTGGCGGTTTTTTAGCTTTTGCAAGGGGGATTTAAATGAATCAGAGAAAGAGTATTTCAATGGCGGTAATAAAGAGGTTGCCCAGATATTATAGATATCTCTACGACTTGCTGGAAATGGGGATAACAAGGATATCTTCAAAAGAGCTGAGCGAGCGAATGGGAACCACTGCCTCCCAGATACGGCAGGACTTAAACTGTTTCGGGGGATTTGGGCAGCAGGGATACGGCTACAACGTGGCATACCTGTTTAAGGAAATCCAAAGCATCCTCGGCGTCGACCACAGGTTTAGGTTCATAATAATCGGTGCCGGCAACATGGGGCAGGCTCTTGCCAACTATGCCAACTTTGAAAAGAGGGGATTTGACTTAGTGGGGATATTCGACGTAAATCCCAAAGTTATCGGTAAACGCTTTAAGAACGTCAGGGTGATGCACATGGATGAGCTGGATGATTTTGTGAAGAACAACAAGGTAGACATCGCCGTGCTGTCGGTGCCCTATGACCAGACCCCCCAGGTGGCCGACAGGGTGGCAAGGCTGGGCATAAAAGGCCTTTGGAACTTCTCCCCCATGGATTTGAAGCTCCCTTATGATGTGGTAATCGAAAACGTTCACTTAAGCGACAGTCTGATGGTCCTGGGATACAAGCTGAAAAACGCCCATGAAAAG
>JAKOSZ010000113.1 GCA_029776555.1 Bacillota bacterium
AAGCGGTGAAATTGAGAGCATTGAAGAACTTGACCCCCTGAATGTTATAATAAAAGTGGGCAAAATCGAGAGGTTAAAGGACCAGAGATCCAGTGAAAGGTTCACTGTAAACCTCCCTGCCACGGTGAAGATAATAGGTGTGCCCGATGCCAAGTTCGCCATAGTAAAAAACATAAGCCTGGGAGGAGTGAAGGTCAACTGCCAGGAAGACATAATGCTGGAAGACATGGTGGACGTGGTTGTCAGGCTGGATAAAAACATGAAGATGAACTTTAAAGGCAGGGTGGTCAGAAAAAACAAGCATCCCGACTTCTTCGAATACGGCATTGAGATGAGTGAAGTGGGAGAGTCCAACATGAGGAGCCTCCACTACTTCATAAACAAGTTTACATACGGGCACTGAGGATAAAAGGCAGTGCCTTAAGCATTATATGAGAGAAAAAAGCCGAAAGATTCATATCATTTCGGCTTCTTGATTTTATCGGGCTATCGCAGTTTGTTGATGAGCTCCCACACCGAAAGTTTTAAAGGTAAATCGCCGGGGTCCCTATAGTCGGGGATATTCCCCAGTCGCCACAGGGAGATGTTATTGATGCCCATCATTTTGGCAAGTTTTATTTTTGCCTCTGTGCTCCTCTCGTCTTCGTACCATATGGTGTTGGAGATGTTTTCCGTCACGTTGAAGTAACTCAGCCTGGGGCTTTCCACTTCCTTAAAATACTCTATCTTTAAATCGCCCATTTCCATACCGTCTTCGTTGTGAAACCTTTTTCTTATCATCTCGTAGGTAGGCACATAGGGCATCCTGTTTAAAACCTTCCCGTCCCTTGATTGCCACTGGGCTGAAGAGAAGTTAAGCTGGAGCATAAGCTTTTGCCGGTCAGCCACGCCCGTTTCCCCGTGGGTTATGGCCTTTATCGCCGTATAAACCTCGTCGATGGGAGCAAGGGGGGTGAAGGTGTAGTTTGAGTCAATTTCCCAATCGCTTAAAGCTTTGGAGTTGTAGTCATGGGCCATGAGTATCACCATATCAACTGTTTCAGCTATGGCTTTAAAGTCATAGGCGTCATAATAGCTTAAACCGGGCTTCCTGGCAGGGTGCACCGCTGCGTAAAGGAGCTTCCCGGAGGCTTGCAGCTGGGCCTTAAGCTCTTTTAAAAAGAGGACAAAACCCTCTCTTAAGTCGTTGCCGCGCATTTCTTCGAAGTCTATGACCACACCGTCAAAGCGGGCCGCCTCCCCGTCCTTTTCAACAGCCTCTATTAAACGGGATATTTCTGCAGCCAGGGTTTTCCGGTTGTTTTCATCGGTGAGCACATACCGGAGGAGGGACACCGGGCTGCCGTTTGAATCAGTTATGCTGGTGGACTGGGCAGCATAGACGCTTAAAAGGGCAGGTATCCCTTTTTCCCTGGCCAGTTCCAGGGGCATGACAAAGCCTTTGGGAATCCGGCCGATTTCGAGGATCGGCAGGTTTCGGTCAAGGTCAAAGCCCAGATTGCACCAGGAGAAACTCACCGCGTCAAGGTCAGAGATTAAGTCCATCTGGGAACCGGAGCCCTGGGCATAAAAGCCGTGGAGCAGCTCTATCCCGGAAGTCAGCCTCTCGTACATCCTTATCATCATCAGGGCGGCCTCTTCCCTGGTGGCAAGTTCAGAGGGCGCAAAGACGCTCTTGCCGTTCCTGACCTTGCCGTTTATTATGCCAAAGTCGGCTGCCAGGGTTATATAACCCCGGTGGCGCGTCACGTCGGGGAAGGGGCTTTCCTCCTCTTCCAGCTTCTTTGCCAGGTTGTCGAATCCTAAGGAGCGGACTATCATAACAGCCATGTCTTCTCTTGTTATATCCTCTTCCGGCCTGAAGTATGGCGTATCAGGCTCTATTACTCCCAGTTTTACGGCGGTTTCAATGTAGCCGTAGTAGTAAAGGCTTTTGTCCTGATTGTCCAGGAAACTGCCTTTTTCAGGCTCAATAAGCTTCCAGCCCATCAGGCGGCCCAGGAAGGTCACAAACTGGCACCTTTTTATGGTCTGGCCGAAACCGAACCTGTTGTTCCCGACTCCGTTGGTCACGCCCAGCTGCCTCAGCATGTGGATTGCCCTGTCCACGGGTTTCCCCGCCGCTTGCGGGGGGATATCGGAAAACCTCTCCGTTTCCCGGGCCCTTGCGCAATAAGAACCGGTAAACGATGCCAGGACAGAAGAAAACAAAAGCAGGACTATGGCTAAAGACAGAAGCTTTTTTCTCATGGAATAAAACCCCCCCATTTGACCTTAGCATATTTTTAACATCTTTCTCAGTAAAGCGCAAGCGGACGGCGCCTGGAAGATGGCTTTAAACCCGGCCGGCGATGCTTAAAGGAAGTGAGCTTGGGGTAAGCTTTATCGGGAGGCTTTTTATTATAGACGCAGAGTTCCCAGTCCCGGTCAGTTCTCAGCCAAAAGTGGTTAAAATGCTCCTTTTGTGTTAGAATAACTGGTGTATTAATGGAATCAGAGCAGGGATGGAAGTATGAAACGGGAGATTTACCTTGACAACAGCGCTACCACAAGGCCGCACCGGAAGGTTATTGAGTACATGTCCCATGTCAGCCTCAATGCCTACGGGAACCCATCTTCGCTGCACGCCAAAGGAGTTAAGGCGGAAAAGCTTATAAAAAAAGCAAGAGAGACCATTGCCGATTCCTTAAAGGCAGACCCCGGGGAGATATACTTCACGTCCGGAGGGACCGAATCCAACAACCTGGCGATTCTGGGGTATTTGAAGGCAAACCCCAGGGCGGGAAGGCATTTGCTGGTGAGCAGTATTGAACACCCTTCGGTGCTGGAGGTGTACAGGTACCTTTC
>JAKOSZ010000114.1 GCA_029776555.1 Bacillota bacterium
CAAATGCCGCAGGCAGGCCTATGGAGAAAACCCGCTTTATTATGTCAAAATCGGGCCGGTAACCGGTTTTGTTGCGGATTGATATCACCGATTTGTTGGAAAAACTGACGATGTATAAACCTACGGCGCAGGCTAAAAGCCTCGATATCGTCGTTGACAAACCCGCTCCGAACACTTCCCAGCGGGGGAAGCCCAGCTTTCCGTAAATCAGCACGTAGTTGCCGAACACGTTGAACAGGTTGCTGCCGATGTTGTACAGCATGGGTATCTTTGTTTCACCGGCGCCCCTTAAGGCTGCCGTCACGCCCATGGTCACCGCCTGGAACACAAGCCCTGCCGAAACCACCTGGAAGTATGCCACGGAATCGCTAAACACATCAGGCTCGGCCCCCATGAAGGTGACCACCGCCGGGGCGGCAAGCACCCCAATCATGCTCATAACAGAGCCCAGCACAGTGTTGACCACAATTATTTGCTTTGTGATGTCTGAGGCCTTTTCCGTGTTTTTGGCCCCCACATTCCACGCCACAAGGGTGGTGGTTCCCACATTGACAGCCGCAAAAACAGCCAGGAGAATCATAAAGGGCTGATTGGTAAGACCTACGGCGGTTATGGCGGCTGAACGAAGCTGTCCCACCATTATCATGTCCACCATTCCGAACAGGGTGACCATTATGAGTTCAATGAAGGCCGGCCATGTAATTTCAATGACTCTTTTGCGCATTTCAGCGGTCTCATTTTTGGCGGGGCTGTTTTCCTGTCTTTTCCGGGAAAGTTGTAACAATTGAACGACATCCTTTCGTACGGCCTGCGACATAGAAGGCCTTGACATTTTTTATCCGGCAGACTTTTTTCGAGCAGAACTGGGCTTGCGTCCTTGTACGGCGGGCGCAAGTGGTTGCCTAAACCCAACATTATCTTATTGTAATACTCTTGGCTTTTTATTTCAAGTAATATAGAGGAAAAGTCAGGGGGCTGTCTGGAAAAAGCGGCCGGGACATGTTAAACTGTTGTTAGTGTTTTGTTTATTTTGTCCGTTCTAAACCTATAGCTTTTGCATATTCTTCAAATACGGATATATAATGGAAGGTTTTGCCGCGTTTTTGCGGAACTTACCGGAAGCGTTTTAAATGATCTCTATTATTAATAAGGGGTTGAGCTAGATGAATATACTTGTCACTCTGGACTCCAATTATATTCTTCCGTTAAAAGTAATGCTCTGGTCATTATTTTTCAATAACCCCGGACACAGTTTCAACATATACTTAATGCACTCGTCCATAAGCAGCGAAGAGCTGGAGGGGATTTACGAATTTACCGAGAGGCTTAACCAAAGGCTGCACGTGATTACCCTGGACGAAGACCTGTTTGAGGATGCGCCTGTCATCCTCCACTATACCAGGGAGATGTACTACAGGCTTCTTGCCTATAAATGCCTCCCCGAAGACCTTGAAAGGGTCCTCTACTTAGACCCGGATATTCTGATAATCAACAGTATCCGGGAGCTCTATCATATGGACATGTCAAATGCCATGTTCGCAGCCGCCTGCCACAACAGGAGGATACCCCTCAAGGAAATTAACAGGCTCAGGCTGAAGGTGCAGGAGATGGAAGGGTACTTCAACTCGGGCGTCCTCTTGATGAACCTCCCTTTGCAAAGGGAGAAAATAAAAGAGGAGGACATATTTGAGTTCGTGGAAAAAAAGAAAAACAGGCTCATTTTCCCGGACCAGGACGTCTTAAACGCCCTTTATTACAGGGAAATTAAGAAAATAGACGAGATAAAGTACAATTACGATGTCAGGTTTTATCAATACAACAAGATTTTAAGCAACGGCCTTTTTGACATGGACTACGTTATGCGCCACACGGCTATCCTTCACTTTTGCGGCAGGAAAAAACCCTGGCATAAGAATTACAACGGGAAATTCCTCTCTTTATATAAACACTACCAAATACTTGCCCTGGAACGCTCTGATAAAACTCTCCGCCACTTGGCAGGGAATAATCCGGCAAAATAAATAAATTTGTGCTTGAAAAAAAAATAGCTCTATAGTAAAATAGTCGTTGTCGTGACGAGGCATACGATGAAGCGGGAGATTGCTATGTAAAATAGGGAACTTCCGCCGAGATTGTCCGATTCATAGAAACCGGGCGACAAGTCACTGTACATTTGGCTTATGCGTTTGTATTGATGCATATCCAATAGTGAAAGAACGCGACCCAGGTTTTATAAGTCTTCACGGCTGAATAATTGCCTGGGTTTTTAAATGGCCGACCGGGAAACACCCGGCATAGTGTACAGATATACACTTGTCGTACGTAGTAAAATCAACGTACGAGGAGGTATTTTAGATGTCGGAAAGTCAGAAAATCAGGATAAGGCTTAAGGCTTTTGACCACCAGATCCTGGATCAGTCGGCTGAGAAGATTGTGGAAACCGCAAAAAGAACAGGCGCCAAGGTATCGGGTCCCGTACCTTTGCCGACAAAGAAAGAAATATTTACAATACTGAGGGCGCCGCACAAATACAAGGATTCAAGAGAGCAGTTTGAGATGAGGACCCATAAGAGACTTATCGATATACTGTATCCGACGGCGAAAACGGTAGATGCCTTAATGAGGCTTGACCTGCCGTCGGGTGTTGACATCGAGATAAAGCTCTAAAGCGTGTGGGAGTGCCCTTTAGCCTGATGGGGCAAATTAAACGTAAAGTTGGGTGAAAGGAAAGGTCACGTTCGCAGCAGCCTGCGAACCAATAACCATAGGAGGGATAGAAGTGAGCAAGTTTATTCTGGGCAGAAAATTAGGCATGACCCAGCTTTTTGACGAAAACGGGATCGTGATTCCCGTAACGGTAATACAGGCAGGACCCTGTGTGGTCGTGCAGAAGAAAACGGTGGAAAGCGACGGCTATAGCGCCGTTAGGGTCGGTTTTGGCGATGTGCCTGAAAAGAGGCTCAACAAACCCGACAAAGGCGTTTTTGCCAAGCTTAACCTTTCCCCGAAGAAGCATTTGAAGGAATTTAAAGTAAGTGACGTTAATAAGTTTGAAGTGGGACAGGAGATTAAGGTTTCCGAGATGTTTGCCGTGGGCGACAGGGTTGACGTAAGCGGAATTTCCAAAGGTAAAGGATTCCAGGGCGTAATCAAGAGGTTCGGCCAGGCAAGGGGCAGAAGAACCCACGGTTCCAAGTACCACAGGGGCGTAGGTTCCATGAGTGCCAACACCGACCCGGCAAGGGTCTTTAAAGGGAAAAAGCTTCCCGGGCACATGGGCAGAGACAGGGTAACGGTCCAGAATTTAGACATCGTTAAGATAGACGGCGAAAGGGATCTGCTTATGGTAAAGGGAGCCGTTCCGGGCCCCAGGGGAGGCCTGGTGGAAGTGAGAAGCACGGTGAAGGTCGGGTAACAGGCGGCAACGACAGAAGGAAGGGAGGATACAAGATGCCGATAGTGGACGTTTTGAATATGGACGGAGAAAAAGTGGGAGAGATTAATCTGGCAGACAGTGTCTTTGGCATAGAGGTACACGAAGACGCGATATATCAGGCCGTGGTCAACCAGTTGGCCAATATGCGGCAGGGCACCCATTCTACAAAGACCAGGGCTGAAGTAAGGGGCGGCGGCGCCAAGCCCTGGAGACAGAAAGGAACAGGAAGAGCAAGACAGGGAAGCATAAGGGCGGTACAGTGGGTTAAGGGCGGTATTGCCTTTGGCCCCAAACCCAGGAGCTACAGGTATGCTATTCCCAGGAAGGTGAAGCGGCTGGCTCTGAAATCCGCGCTTACGTCCAAGGTCAACAGCCAAAACCTTATTGTTTTGAATGAAATGGACTTTGATGAAATAAAGACGGCGCGTATGATTAAGGTGCTGGAAAACTTAAAAATAAAGGGTGAAAGCACCCTGATAGTCCTCGCCGGCAGGAACGAAAGGGTTGAGAAGTCGGCCAGGAACATACCCGGTGTAAAGACTATGCCGGTGAATACCATTAACGTATACGACCTGCTTAAATATAACAAGCTAATCCTCACAAAGGATGCGGTGGCGAAGGTTGAGGAGGTGTACGCGGTATGAAGCGTGCCGAAGACATTATAATCAGGCCCTACATTACAGAGAAGAGCAATGCCGAGGTAGCCGAGGGCAAATACGCTTTTGTCGTGGATGCCAAAGCTACCAAGACTGAAATAAAGAACGCGGCGGAAGAGCTTTTTAATGTAAAGGTTTTGAAAGTGAATACGGTGAATCATAGCGGCAAGGTAAAAAGGATGGGAAGGCTTCAGGGGAAAAGCCGTGGTTGGCAAAAGGCCATCATGGGGAAGACTCCGGCCTGGAAAAAGGCCATTATTAAGATTGACACTGACCCCAAGCCCGCCGCTTACCTGACCAAGGGCGGCAAAGAGGTGGCTGATACCAAGAAATACAAGACCAGCATCGAGGAATATGGTATTTCGTAGCAGCTGGAACTATTGCACGCAGTAAGGAGTGAAAAGAGATGGGAATCAGGAGTTACAATCCAACTTCTCCCGCAAGGAGGGCTATGACGGTTTCGACCTTTGAGGAAATAACCAAGAAGGAACCGGAAAAGTCGCTGCTTAGGCCCCTGAGGAAGAAGGGCGGAAGGAATGTCTACGGGAGAATAACGGTGCGCCACAGGGGAGGCGGCGCCAAGAGGATGTACAGAGTGATTGATTTCAAGAGGGACAAGGACGGAATAGAGGCCAAGGTAACGGCCATTGAATATGACCCCAACAGGACGGCCTACATTGCCCTTCTTCAGTATGCCGACGGGGAGAAAAGGTATATCATAGCCCCGTTAGGGCTGAAGGTGGGCGACGTTGTGCAGTCGGGAGAGGACGCCGACATAATACCCGGCAACGCGCTTCCGCTGGCCAACATACCGGTAGGTACAATAGTACACAACATAGAGCTTGAGCCTGGAAAAGGCGGGCAGCTGGTGAGAGCTGCCGGCGGGTCGGCGCAGCTCATGGCCAAAGAAGGGGATTATGCCCAGCTCAGGCTGCCGTCCGGCGAGGTCCGCATGATAAAGCTGAACTGCAAGGCTACCATAGGCCAGGTGAGCAATATTGACAATGAAAACATATCCGTCGGCAAAGCAGGGAGAAAAAGATGGATGGGCATCAGGCCCACCGTGCGCGGCGTGGTTATGAACCCTGTTGACCATCCGCACGGCGGCGGTGAGGGTAAAGCGCCCATCGGAAGACCCAGTCCCGTGACGCCGTGGGGTAAACCGACTCTTGGTTACAAGACCCGCAAGAAGAATAAAGCCAGCGATAAATACATTGTTAAGAAGCGGAAGTAATTAGCTGCGGAAGGTTCCGGAAAGGAGGAGAATCGATGGGTAGGTCTTCTAAAAAAGGCCCTTTTGTTTCGGAAAAGCTTCTTAAGAAGATAGAGGAAATGAACGCAAAAAACGAAAAAAGGGTGATAAAAACCTGGTCCAGGGCGTCAACGATTTTCCCGCAGATGGTGGGACATACCATAGCGGTGTATGACGGCAGAAAACATGTTCCCATTTATGTGACCGAGGAAATGGTAGGCCATAAGCTGGGAGAATTTGCTCCCACAAGGACATTTAAGGGACACGGGCATCATACGGAGCGTTCTACCGCGCTTAAGTAAGCAGTTAGCCATATGTCACACGGGGGACATAGCATATAGAAGGTGCCAGTACGTTAGGAGAGGAGGAATTCCGCTTTGGAGAAGAAGGTTATGTCAAAGGATGAGCTCCTGAAATCGAAAGACGAGATCTTGGAGCAATACAAAAAGGAGCACAGGAAATCGAAGAAAATGGCCCTTCTTACCAAGAAAGAGAAGAAGGTCCTGGGAATAGGCAGGGACGAAGGACGTGCCGTTTTGAGGTACGCCAGGATTTCGTCCAGGAAAGTGAGAATTGTTATAAACCTCATCAAGAATAAGGGCATAGATGAGGCTTACGCGATTCTTAAGAACACACCCAAGGCTGCTTCCGGTATTCTTTTAAAGCTCCTCAAGTCCGCCGAGGCAAACGCGACCAACAACAACGGTTTAAACAGAGATACACTGTATGTTGCCGAAGTGTATGCGGACCAGGGGCCGACGCTGACGAGGATAATGCCCAGGGCAAGAGGCCAGGCATACAGGATAAGGAAGAGGACCAGCCATATAACGCTGGTATTGAAAGAGAAAGAGTAGGAAAAGGAGGTTAGTTATGGGGCAAAAAGTAAACCCTCATGGGTTAAGGATAGGTATAATTAAGGACTGGGACACCAAGTGGTATGCCGGCGACAACAATTTCAGCAGTCTGCTGTTAGAGGATTTTCAGATCAGGAAGCATATTAAAAAGAAGCTGTACGCTGCCGGGGTACCAAGGATAGAAATAGAGAGGGCAGCCAACAAGATAAGGATAAACATCTACACCGCCAGACCCGGAATTGTTATCGGCAAGGGCGGCACCGGAATAGAAGAGCTCAGGAAAGAATTGGAGAAAATGACCCAGAAGAGCGTCCTGATTAATATTACCGAGATTAAGGTTCCGGAGCTGGTAGCCCAGCTGGTGGCTGAGAACATAGCTGCGCAGATCGAGAAGCGTATATCCTTCAGAAGGGCTATGAAGCAGGCCATAACCAGGGCTATGAAGCTGGGGGCCAAGGGCATTAAGGCATCGGCGTCCGGAAGGCTGGGCGGAGCCGAAATTGCCAGAACGGAGCACTACCATGAGGGGACCATACCTTTGCAGACGCTGAGAGCTGACATAGATTACGGTTTTGCGGAAGCAGATACTACTTACGGGAGAATTGGTATTAAAGTTTGGATATACAAGGGCGAGGTTCTTCCGGCTGCAAAGAAGGAGAAAAAGGCGGAAGGAGGAGAACGGTAATGTTAATGCCCAAAAGGGTTAAGCATAGAAAGGTCCAGCGGGGCCGGATGAAAGGCATTGCAAGCAGGGGAAACAAGGTTACCAACGGAGAATACGGCCTGCAGGCTTTGGAACCGGGATGGGTGACGAGCAACCAGATAGAGGCGGCGAGAATATCCTTAACCCACTTTATTAAAAGGGGAGGCCATGTCTGGATAAAGATTTTCCCGGATAAACCCGTGACCAAGAAACCGGCAGAGACACGTATGGGCAGCGGAAAGGGTTCCCCGGAATACTGGGTGGCAGTAGTGAAGCCGGGCAGGATACTCTTTGAGCTAGCAGGAGTTGACGAGGAAACCGCAAGGGAGGCCTTAAGACTTGCCATGCATAAGCTTCCCGTACGTTGCAAGTTTGTGACCCGTGAAAGCAAAATAGGTGGTGAAGCCGATGAAAGCTAAAGAGATTAGAGCAAAGAGCCAGAGAGAGCTGATTGAAGCTGAAAAGGAATTGAAGGCGGAGTTGTTTAAACTGAGGTTTCAGCTAGCTACCAACCAGCTTGACAACCCCATGAGGTTAAAGGAAGTCAAGCGGTCCATTGCCAGGATAAAAACAGTAATGAGGGAAAGGGAAATCAGAGGAATCGACCAATAGTCCCGTGAAAAGGAGGGAGACGCTTTGACAGAGAGAGGTCGCAGGAAAACCAGGATTGGCAAAGTTGTCAGCGACAAAATGGATAAAACCATAGTTGTGGCCGTAGAGACCACTGTACAGCATCCCCTGTACAAGAAGATGGTTAAGAGGACATACAAACTCAAGGCCCACGATGAGAACAACGAGTGCAAGGTGGGCGACAAGGTTAAAGTGATGGAAACAAGGCCTTTGAGCAAAGAGAAGAGATGGAGGCTCGTTCAAATAATAGAAAAAGCCCAGTAATAACAACGAAGGGAGGTACGGGACATGATCCAGCCGCAGACAAGATTGAAGGTGGCAGATAACACCGGGGCAAAGGAAGTCATGTGCATAAGGGTTTTAGGTGGTTCCATGAGGAAGTACGCCAACATCGGCGACGTGATTGTGGCATCTGTTAAAAATGCAACGCCCGGTGGAGTTGTAAAAAAAGGCGAAGTGGTAAGATGCGTTGTAGTAAGAAGCAAGAAGGGCTTGAGGAGGCCGGACGGGTCCTATATTAAGTTTGACGAAAACGCTGCTGTCATTATAAGAGAGGATAAAAATCCGAGAGGGACGCGTATATTTGGCCCTGTGGCAAGGGAACTGAGAGAGAAGGACTATATGAAGATCCTGTCCCTTGCACCTGAGGTTCTATAAGAAGGAGGTGCTTAACTTGGCTGGTAAGGTGCATGTGAGGAGAAACGATGTGGTTTACGTCCTGACCGGCAAGGACAAGGGGAAAAAGGGCAAAGTCCTGAAGGTTTTTCCGTCTGAAGGCAAGGTATTGGTAGAAGGCGTAAACATCGCCACTAAACATAGAAAACCCAGAAAGGCATATGAGCAGGGAGGCATAATTCACCAGGAGGCTCCGATAGACAGTTCCAACGTCATGCTTGTGTGCAGCAAGTGCGATTCGCCTGCGAAGGTTGGAAAGAAGATACTGGAGAACGGAGAAAAGGTGAGGATGTGCAAGAGGTGCGGTGAGATAATCGACGTCATCAGGGAGCCGAAGGGAAGTTAAGCTTTTTGGAGGGAGGTACTGTAAGACATGCCAAGGCTCAAGGATAAATACTTAAAAGAAGTGGTTCCGGCATTGCAGGCAAAGTTTAATTATAGAAACCCTATGGAAGTGCCCAAACTGGAAAAGATAGTAATTAATATGGGCGTAAGCGATGCCAGGGAAAACCCCAAGGCACTGGATGCGGCTGCGGGCGACCTGGCCCAGATTTCCGGCCAGAAGCCCATTATAACCAAGGCGAGAAATTCGATAGCGGCTTTTAAGATAAGGCGCGGGATGAGCATAGGGTGCAAGGTTACCCTCCGGGGGAACAGGATGTACGAATTTGCCGATAAGCTGTTTAACCTGGCCTTGCCCAGAGTCAGGGACTTCAGGGGTGTTTCCCCCAATTCCTTTGACGGCAGGGGGAATTACTCCCTGGGTTTGAGAGAGCAGCTGATTTTTCCGGAGATCGACTACGATAAGATAGACAAGGTAAGAGGTATGGAGATAAATTTTGTGACAACCGCCGAAACCGACGAGGAAGCAAGAGAGTTGTTAAGATTGCTGGGAATGCCATTCGGTCAGTCATAAAGGAGGGAATAGCTGGTGGCCAAAAAGTCCCTTATATTAAAACAGCAAAGAAAGCCAAAGTTCAGTACCAGGGCGTATAACAGGTGCAAGATTTGCGGTAGGCCTCACGCATATATGAGAAAATTCGGGGTGTGCCGTCTTTGCTTCAGGGATTTGGCGTATAAGGGCCATATACCTGGAGTGAAAAAGGCAAGCTGGTAACAGGGAGGAAGGAGGTTAGACCTATGCAGACAACCGATGCAATTGCTGATATGCTGACCAGGATAAGGAATGCCAACTCCGCAAGGCATGAATCCGTTGATATACCGGCTTCCAATTTAAAGAAGGCTATTGCCGGAATACTGTTGGAAGAAGGCTATATAAAGAGCTTTGAGGTAATAGAAGACGGAAAGCAGGGAATAATCAGAATTTTCTTGAAATATACCACTGACAAGCAGAAGGTTATAACGGGCCTTAAAAGGATAAGCAAGCCGGGCCTTCGCGTTTATGCCGGTAAGGACGAGATACCCAAAGTACTGGGCGGCCTCGGAATTGCAATAATCTCCACTTCAAAGGGAATTATGACGGATAAAAAGGCGCGGAAGGAAGGGGTAGGGGGCGAAGTTCTGGCCTTTGTATGGTAATAGCCTGTGTATATAAACCCCTTTAGGTCCTATTCTGAAAAGGATGCCTGGTCATCCATAATATTAAGAACTGGAGGTAAGACATGTGTCAAGGATTGGAAAAATGCCTATCGCCATACCTGAAGGCGTAGAGGTGAAACTTGATGATGAGTACCGGGTAACGGTGAAAGGTCCCAAGGGAACTTTGACAAAGGAGTTCCACAGGGATATGATAATTAAGGTTGAAGATGGAAAAATACTTGTACAGAGGCCTTCTGACGCAAAGCTCCACAAGTCTCTTCATGGACTTACCAGGACTCTGTTAAACAACATGATCATCGGAGTTACAAACGGTTTTGAGAAGGCTCTTGAAATACAAGGTGTTGGCTTTAGGGCGCAAAAACAAGGCAAGAAGCTTGTCCTTACTTTAGGCTATTCACACCCTGTTGAGATGGTAGAGCCTGATGGTATTACGGTTGATGTGCCGGCTCCTAACGAGATCATAGTGAGGGGAATTGACAAACAGGCTGTGGGCGAGTTCGCAGCGAAAATCAGGAGCAAGCGTAAACCGGAAGTATACAAGGGTAAAGGCATAAGGTACAAGGGCGAAGTCGTCAGGCTCAAAGTGGGTAAGGCCGGAGCCAAGAAATAGAAGGGAGTGAAACCAGGTGATAAGCAAGCCCAGCAGAAATGAAATAAGGCTGCGCAAGCACGAGAGGGTGCGCAAGAGAGTACATGGAACGCCTGAGCGTCCAAGGCTGAATGTTTTTAAGAGTTTGAAACATATCTATGCCCAGGTAATAGATGACACTACGGGGAATACCCTTGTTGCCGCCTCCACCCTGGACAAGGCTCTTAAGGGCAAGTTAAAGACGGGTGGAAACAAGGAAGCTGCCAGAGAGGTAGGCAAGATTGTTGCCCAGAGGGCACTTGAGAAAGGCATAAGCAAGGTTGTGTTTGACAGGGGCGGCTATATCTATCACGGCAGGGTAAAGGAACTGGCCGAAGCAGCAAGGGAAGCCGGGTTGGAGTTTTAGGCGAAAGGAGTGAAAGGAATTGCAGCGGAAACAGCGTATAGACGCTAGTACACTTGATCTGAAAGAGAGAGTTGTCCACATAGGGCACGTGGCGAAGGTAGTAAAAGGAGGAAAGAACTTCAGGTTCAGCGCCCTTGTGGTTGTGGGAGATGAAAACGGCTACGTGGGAGCCGGGATGGGAAAAGCTGCTGAAATTCCGGACGCCATAAGAAAAGGCGTGGAAGACGCGAAGAAGAACCTCATAAAGGTACCCATCGTGGAAACAACGATACCCCATGAAGTGATAGGTGAGTTTGGCGCGGGAAAGGTGCTGTTAAAACCCGCGGAACCCGGTACGGGCGTTATTGCAGGCGGACCGGTGAGGGCCGTCCTTGAGCTGGCCGGTATTCAGAATGTGAGGACAAAGTCCCTCGGCAGCAACAACCCCATAAATATGGTACGCGCTACCGTAACGGGTTTAAAGCAGCTGAGGACCGTGGAAGATGTGGCAAGACTCCGGGGGAAAACGGTGGAAGAAATACTCAACTAGAGGGGGGATTCCGGTGGCGAAGCTGAAGATAACTCTCATAAGGAGCACCAGCAAGGCGAAAGAGGACCAAAAGGCCACTGTAAGGGCTCTGGGATTAAGAAAAATCGGTAGCACCGTTGAACATAATGATACACCTCAGATAAGAGGAATGATCAGAAAAATAACGCACCTGGTTTTGGTGGAAGAAGAGTAGGAGGTGTTATGATGAGGCTCTTTGAACTTAGGACACCTGCGGGAGCAAAAAAGGAACCAAAGAGAAAGGGCAGGGGGATAGGTTCAGGAAACGGCAAAACGGCCGGAAGGGGCCATAAGGGTCAAAACTCTCGTTCCGGCGGAGGCGTAAGGCCCGGATTTGAGGGTGGCCAGATGCCGCTTTACATGAGAATCCCCAAAAGAGGTTTTAATAACAAGAGGTTTGCCAAAGAGTATGCCGAAATTAACGTTTCAGCCCTGAACGGATTTGAAGACGGGACTCTCGTTACTCCCGAGCTTCTTAAAGAGAAGGGAATTGTTAAAAACCTCCGGGACGGGGTCTCGGTTTTAGGAAAGGGAGAGCTTACCAAGAAACTTCACGTACAGGCTGCGAGATTCTCGAAAACGGCTTCTCAAAAGATAGAAGCTGCGGGAGGAAAGGCCGAGGTGGTATAGTATGGGCAGTATGTTTGAAACCTTGAAAAACGCCTGGAAGATTCAGGACTTAAGGAAAAAGATACTGTTTACCGTTGCAATGCTCATTGTGTTCAGGATTGGCTCCTTTATACCTGTGCCGGGCTTTGCTCCGGACAGGTTCGCGGCGTATTTAAAGGGCGGCACCCTGTTTGGCTTTATGGACATAGTGACCGGAGGAGCCCTGGCCAACGCCACGATTTTTGCAATGGGCATTACCCCATACATCAACTCGTCCATTATTATGCAGCTTCTGACGGTGGCCATTCCTAAACTTGAGCAGCTCTCCAAGGAAGGAGAGGAAGGAAGGAAAAAACTGGCCCAGTATGTAAGGTACGGGGCTGTTATCCTTGGCTTTATCCAGGCCGTAGGTATTTTCTTCGGCCTTTCAGGGGCCCTCTATGAGGGGAGGACGGTGCTGGGCTTTATCACCGTAACACTCACGCTTACTGCCGGTACGGCCTTCTTAATGTGGCTTGGGGAAAAGATTACCGAGCACGGGGTTGGCAACGGCATATCCCTCATAATCTTTGCCGGTATAGTGTCGAGGGGTCCCCAGGGAGCCTATGCCGTATACCAGCTGTTCAGGACCGGCGCCCTTGGAAGCGGCGTATTGGGAATACTGTCCATACTGGGTATAGGCCTTGTGTTCCTCGGAGCCATCGTAGCCGTCATCTGGGTAAACGAAGCCGAGAGAAGAATACCGATACAATATGCCAAGAGGGTTATAGGGAGAAGGATTTACGGAGGACAGAGCACCCATATACCCATAAAAGTGAACCTGGCAGGGGTTATCCCGATAATATTTGCCATGTCGCTGATGGCGTTTCCATCCACCATTGTCTCCTATTTCTTCCCCAACTCCACCAACCCGTTCGTTGTGTGGCTGAGAAACATTCAGAACAGTATGTGGTATGCCCTTTTGTATGCCCTGTTGATTATAGGCTTTACGTTTTTCTACACCATCATACAGTTTAACCCGATAGAGATAGCCAACAACCTGAAAAAGAACGGGGGATTTATACCGGGGATAAGGCCTGGAAAACCGACGGCGGACTATATAAGCAGGGTCCTCAACAGGATAACCTGGTTCGGGGGACTGTTCCTGGCCCTGATTACGGTATTCCCCAGCATAATAGGCCAGTTCACCAAAATCCAGAACATCTGGTTCAGCGGCACGGCGATGCTCATTCTCGTCGGGGTAGCGCTGGAGACGGTTAAACAGGTAGAATCGCAGATGCTTATGAGGCACTATAAAGGTTTCCTGGAATAAGGCAAGCTATTTAGCGGCAGGATGCGCGCAGACACATGGAGGACTTCAGGAACTCGCTTATTAAATCGATAGCTGGGAGGCGCAGAAGAGCGGTATGTATATTATCTTGCTGGGAGCACCGGCAGCGGGGAAAGGTACCCAAGCCGAGCTGCTGACCAAGAGTTATGCTATACCCCATATCTCCACCGGAGACATATTCCGGGGCAATATCGCCCAGGGCACCCTGCTGGGCCTGAAGGCCAATGAGTATATCAGCAGGGGGCTCCTGGTCCCGGATGAAATAACCGAGGGGATAGTGGCAGACCGGCTCCGGCAGGATGATTGCAGGAAAGGGTTTTTGCTGGACGGATTTCCAAGGACCGTGCATCAGGCCGAGTTTCTGGATGGCCTGTTGAAAGACCTTGGTGTTGAAATTGATGCGGTTATAAACATTGATACGCCTGACCATGTTTTAATCGAGAGAATTACCGGGAGGAGAGTCTGCGAAAGCTGCAAAGCCGTCTACCACGTAAAGGCCAAACCTTCCAGGACAGAAGGGGTCTGCGACAAGTGCGGGGGAAAGCTGGTTCAAAGAGAGGACGATAAAGAAGAGACTTTCTTAAAGCGCCTGAAGACCTATTACAGCCAGACTAAACCGCTGCTCGACTATTACGAAAAAGAGCGCAAGCTTTTTAACGTCGACGGCAGCACTGACGCGGAGCTGACGGCAAGCCGGATAATCAGAATACTGGAAGATGTCGGATAGACACGGCGGCTTAAGATTGAAGGTGTGTAATCAATGATTATAATCAAGTCAGGACCTGAGATCGAAGTCATGAAAAAAGCGGGATGGATTTTGGCCTGTACCTTTGAAAAGGTGAAAGAGGCCCTGGCGCCGGGGGTGACTACCCTGGAACTGGACAGGATAGCCGAGGAATTCATAAGGGGAAAGGGAGGGATACCCTCCTTTAAATGGTACAGAAACCACCTGGGCGGACCCGACTACCCCGCCAGCATATGTACTTCGGTTAACAGCGAGGTGGTGCACGGCATACCGGGTTTAAGGGTGTTAAAAGAAGGAGATATTGTAAGTATTGACATTGGAGTGTGCTATGAAGGTTTCCACTCGGATGCGGCAAGAACTTTTCCTGTCGGCAGGACGGAGGAGAAGGCGCTGCGCCTGATTAAAGTTACCGAGCAGAGTTTCTATGAGGGCATAAGGTTTGCGCTCAAAGGAAACAGGGTAATAGACATCTCCGCCGCTATTCAAGACTATGTCGAAAAACACGGCTTTTCCGTTGTACGGGAGTACGTTGGCCATGGCATAGGCAGGGAAATGCACGAATCACCCCAGGTGCCCAACTACCGTTCCCGGGAAAAAGGTCCCAGACTTGAGCCCGGAATGACGCTGGCAGTTGAGCCCATGGTCAATGAGGGAGATTATCGTGTAAAACTGCTGGAAAACAAGTGGACCGTCGTCACTGCAGACGGAAGCCTGTCGGCTCATTATGAGAACACCATCGCCATTACCGACAAAGGGCCCTTGATACTGACGGAAGTCGGCTGACAAGGGCATGGGCCTCAGTTTCACGCCGGCTGAGGTGTTCAGGGAGAGAGCCGGAAGAAGTGTACTTGAAGTTGAGGTGAGAGGGTTGGAAATAACCCCTGGTCAAATTGTGTATTCTAAGGCAGGAAGGGATGCGGGCAGGGTTTTTATAGTACTGGATGTGCTGAACGGGTCCTATGCCTTAATTGCGGACGGCGAGTTGAGAAAGGTTGAGAAACCGAAGAAGAAAAAGATAAAACACCTGGCGATAACCGGATATGTGGCTGAAGAGCTTGGTCATAAGCTTACTAATAAGGTTAGAGTGACAAACTCGGAAATCAAAAAAACCCTGAGGGGCTTTAAAGAACAATCTGCAAACGAGGGAAAAGGTTTGATTAGTTTGTAACAGGGAGGGAATGGGTTTTGTCAAAGGACGATTTGATAGAGGTTGAGGGTAAGGTTGTGGAAGCACTTCCCAACGCAATGTTTCAGGTTGAGCTTGAAAATGGTCACAGGGTTTTGGCTCATATCTCCGGAAAGCTCAGGATGAATTTTATAAGGATATTGCCCGGGGACAGAGTAATTATGGAGCTTTCGCCCTATGATCTTACCCGCGGCAGGATTAAGTGGAGGGCGAAGTAATCGCTGGAAGGGAGGAGGGAATACTATGAAGGTTAAGCCATCAGTGAAGCCCAGGTGCGAGAATTGTAAAATAGTGAAGAGAAAGGGCAGGGTCAGGGTTATTTGCAAGAGCGACCCTAAGCACAAGCAGAGGCAAGGTTAAGAGTGGGATTAAGTTTTTAGTTGACATGCTGCGGCAAATAATATTTAATTTATTGTATGTGGTTTTCTTTTGCTTTTGCGATAATTGCCGGCTGGAGGAGCTTTCCTGCCGTACAGCCGCTTAAGACGCAAAGAGAGGATATTTATGCCCGCTGGTGTTTTAATAAATCAGTAAGGCACTGGAAATAGTATTGGAGGTGTACTGGGAAAATGGCACGTATTGCTGGAGTTGACTTGCCGAGGGGGAAAAGGATAGAAATAGCCTTAACTTACATCTACGGCATAGGAAGGACGAAAGCCAACGAGATTTTAGCCAAGACGGGAATAAACCCCGATACGCGCATCAGGGACTTAACCGACGGCGAAATAAGCAAGCTGAGAGAGGTTATCGACAAGGAATACAAGGTCGAGGGTGACGTGAGAAGGGAAGTTGCCTTGAATATAAAGAGGCTGATTGAGATAGGCTGTTACAGGGGGAGAAGGCATAGGAGCGGGCTCCCTGTCAGGGGACAGAGGACAAGGACCAATGCGAGAACCCGTAAAGGCCCCAAGAAGACCGTCGGGGTGCAAAGAAAGAAATGAGAAAGGGAGGTTAGCGGTTAAATGGCTGCAAGGACTACTGGTACAAGAAGGGTTACGAGAAAAAGAAGGGAACGCAAAAATGTTGAGCACGGGGCTGCCCATATACGCTCGTCATTTAACAACACTATAATCACGATAACCGATACCGCAGGCAATGCGATTTCCTGGGCAAGCGCCGGGGGTCTCGGGTTTAGAGGTTCCAGGAAGGGTACTCCTTTTGCGGCCCAGATGGCGGCGGAAGCTGCTGCGAAAGCGGCCATGGAGCATGGAATGAGAACGGTGGAAGTCTATGTAAAAGGCCCCGGGGCGGGAAGAGAGGCTGCCATAAGGGCTTTGCAGGCTGCCGGCTTAGAGGTCAGCTTAATAAAAGACGTGACTCCCATCCCTCACAATGGCTGCAGGCCTCCCAAGAGGAGAAGGGTATAGTTTTGGAAATTTACAGGGGAGAAGTAAGAAAGCTCTCCGAAATGTCAATAAATATTCATGAATGCCGTGATTTGCGGATAGGAATGCAGACACTTAAGCGTAATTTATAAGAAGCATGGAGGTGTTAAACCGAATGGCGAGATATATAGGGCCATCCTGTAGGCTTTGCCGTAGAGAAGGCGAAAAACTGTTCCTGAAAGGGGAAAGATGTTATACCACCAAATGCGCTATTGAAAGGAGACTGTATGCTCCGGGGCAGCATGGACAGCAGAGGAGGAAGAAGCTTTCCGAGTATGGAATACAGCTCCGGGAGAAGCAGAAAGCCAAGAGATTTTACGGAGTACTGGAGAGCCAGTTCAGGAAGTATTTCCAGATGGCTCTTAAAAGGAAAGGTGTAACCGGCGAGAACCTGCTTTCAATTCTGGAGAGCAGGCTTGACAACGTGATATACAGGATGGGCCTTGCATCATCAAGAGCTGAAGCAAGACAGCTGGTGAGACACGGTCACTTTAACGTAAACGGCAAGAGGGTGGATATACCGTCTTACCTTACAAAGCCCGGGGATATTATCGGCATACAGGAAAGGAGCAAGGAATCGCCTAAGATTAAGGACCTTGTGGAGAACGCGGCAAGAAGGACTATCCCCAAGTGGCTGGAATTTGACGCGGAAAACCAGGTGGGCAGGGTTGTTTCACTGCCGGCCAGGGAGGATATAGACTTGCCGGTCAGGGAGCACCTGATAGTCGAGTTGTACTCCAAGTAACGGTATATTCCGCTGGATTTAGAGCAATTGTTTCGCCCTCGTTGAAAAAACATTACAGAGGAGGGTTTTTAGTGGTTGAAATTGAAAAACCTAAAATTGAGTGCGTTGAGATAAGTGAGGATCACACATACGGCAAGTTTGTGGTGGAGCCCCTGGAAAGGGGTTACGGCATTACTCTGGGGAATTCTTTGAGGAGGATACTGCTTTCCTCCATTCCCGGAGCGGCTGTGACATCCATCAGGGTAAACGGGGTTCTGCATGAGTTCTCTACCATACCGGGGGTAGTGGAAGACTTGACGGAGATAATACTCAACATAAAGGGACTGGCCTTTAAGCTGAACAGCGACGGTCCGAAGGCGGTGTATATAGACGCTTCCGGCGAGGGTGTCGTTACCGCCGCCGACATAAAGGCGGACAGCGATGTGGAGATACTGAATCCTGAACACCACATAGCTACCCTGAACGGGGACGGCAAGCTCTTCATTGAGATGACGGTAAACAAGGGCAAAGGCTATGTGCCTGCGGAAAAGAACAAGCTGCCCGGCCAGCCCATTGGCATTATCCCGGTGGACTCCATATACACGCCGGTGACGAAAGCCAACTACACGGTTGAAGACACCCGTGTGGGGCAGGTGACGGACTACGACAAGCTGACCCTGGAAGTATGGACCAACGGCACCATAAAACCCGACGAAGCCGTGAGCCTTGCCGCAAAAATCTTAAGCGAGCACCTTAACCTCTTTATCGACCTGTCGGACCAGGCCAAGCATGCCGAGATTATGGTTGAGAAAGAGGACACCAAGAAGGAGAAAGCCCTTGAAATGACCATAGAAGAGCTGGATTTGTCGGTAAGGTCCTACAACTGCCTGAAGAGGGCAGGTATTAACACGGTGGGTGACCTTATAAGCCGTACCGAAGAGGATATGATGAAGGTCAGGAATCTTGGGAGAAAGTCACTGGATGAGGTCCTCCAAAAGCTGCACGCTTTGGGTTTATCCCTTGCTCCCAGTGATTATTAAAGACAGGGGCAACGTACTTGATATTCTTAGAGAGGGAGGGAGAATAGATGGCTTTACAGAGAAAACTCGGACGCACCACCGATCATAGAAAAGCAATGTTAAAAAATCTTGTAACTTCCCTGTTTGCCCACGGGAGAATTGAGACTACCGAAGCCAGGGCGAAGGAAGTTAAGAGTATTGCCGAAAAGCTTATCACTATGGCAGTGAAAGAGCTTGACAATTTTTCTTCCAAACAGGTAAAGGTGAGCAAGGCGAAGGTTGACAGCAAGGGTAATAAAATAACGAAGACGGTCACTTCCAGGAACGGGAGAAAATACGAGGTAGTTGAAAGGGAAATCAAGACCGACATGGTAACGGTGGACAGCCCCTCAAGGCTTCATGCCAGGAGAAAGG
>JAKOSZ010000115.1 GCA_029776555.1 Bacillota bacterium
GGACATGATTGAGGAATTGGCCCCGATACCTGCCGGCACCTATCCCCCCAAGATAGACGGAGCCGAAGAGGAAATCAAGAGCCTTGCGGAAAGGAAGGCCGCGGAGATATACGGAGATCCCCTTCCGCCCATTGTAAAGGAGAGGCTTGACAAGGAACTGAACTCAATCATAAAAAACGGCTTTGCAGTTATGTACCTGATAGCCCAAAAGCTGGTGGAGAAGTCCTTAAAAGACGGCTACCTGGTGGGTTCAAGGGGCTCGGTGGGGTCGTCGCTGGTGGCCTATATGATTGGGATAACGGAGGTTAACTCATTGCAGCCCCATTACATATGCGAAAAATGCAAGCACTCCGAGTTCATTACCGACGGGAGCTACGACTGCGGCTTCGACATGCCCGACAAAAACTGCCCTGACTGCGGCAGCTTGATGAAAAAAGACGGCTATGACATACCCTTTGAGACATTTTTGGGCTTTGAAGGCGACAAGGAGCCCGACATAGACCTAAACTTCTCCGGGGACTATCAGCCTGTGGTACACAAGTACGTGGAGGAACTCTTTGGGCAGGGGCACGTCTTCAGGGCCGGGACCATATCTTCCGTGGCCGACAAAACGGCCTTCGGATTTGTGAAGAACTACCTGGAAGAAAAGCAGATGGTGGTCACTAATGCCGAACTCAACAGGCTTATAAAGGGCTGCACCGGAACCAAGAGGACCACCGGCCAGCATCCGGGGGGAATCATGATAATACCCCAGGACAGGGAGATATATGACTTTTCTCCCATCCAGCATCCGGCGGACGACCCGGTGTCCGGCACCATTACCACCCATTTTGACTATAACTTCCTCCACGGAAGCATATTAAAGCTGGACATACTGGGACACACCGTGCCAACCACCATAAAGATGCTGGAGGATTTGACCGGCGTCAATGCCAGGGCAATACCCTTGGACGACAGGGAGACCTTGAGCCTTTTCAGCAGCACGGAGCCACTGGGTGTGACGCCGGAGGAGATAGGCACCGAAGTGGGCACTTTCGGAATACCGGAGTTTGGCACCGGCTTTTCCATATCCATGCTTGTCGAAACAAAGCCGAAGCTCTTTTCCGAGCTTATCAGGATATCCGGGCTGTCCCACGGTGAGTCGGTATGGCTGGGCAACGCCCAGGACTTGATTCGGTCGGGCACGGCCGAGCTTTCCCAGTGCATTTGCTGCAGGGACGATATAATGCTCTACCTCAAGTACAAGGGGCTTCCTCCCAGGGATGCCTTCAGGATAATGGAGGACGTAAGGAAGGGGAAGGGGATCCGGGAAGAGGATGAAGAGATAATGCTGGCCAACGGTGTTCCCCAGTGGTACATAGACTCCTGCAAGAAAATAAAGTACATGTTCCCCAAAGCCCATGCCGCGGCATACACAATGATGGCCTTCAGGATAGCCTGGTTCAAAGTGCATTATCCCGAGGCTTTCTATGCCACGTATTTTACCGTTTTTGCCGATGACTTTGACGCCAACCTGATGACCAGGGGGAGGGAAGTCGTCTGGAGCAAGCTGAAAGAGCTGGAGGCCAGGAGGAAAGACAACACCATAACCCAGAGGGAAAAGGATACGGCCACCATGCTGGAAGTGGTTAATGAGATGTACGCCAGGGGGATAAAGCTCCTTCCCGTAGACTTATATAAATCGGATCCTTTCAGGTTCCAGATTACCGGTGACGGAATAAGACCGCCCCTTTTCGCCCTCCAGGGCTTGGGAGAGGCTGCGGCGCAAAATATTGCCGAGGCCAGGAAGGAAGGGGAGTTCCTGTCCAAGGAAGACCTGCGGTTAAGGGCCAGGATAAGCAAAGCGGTGGTGGAAATACTGGATGAGCACGGCTGCCTTGACGAATTGCCGGAAAGCAGCCAGTTAAGGCTGTTTTGAGTTAACCGAAGGCCCCGGGGCGGTAAAAGCCCCCGGAAGGGCTTAAAAAGCATTGGATTTTCCGGCGGCGCAGGCGGAGAAAGGGTTGCAAAGGGGGCAATTGGGGAATATATATAGTTGCATTGTGTTTAGGACAGCGGCCAAAACCTATAATGAATAGAGCAGTTATGGAATATATATAGTTGTATTGTGCTACAGGGCAATAACTGGTATATTACTGGTAAACAAATAACATTGACATTGAGGGGGAAAATGAGCATGGATGGGATTTTCATGGAGATTAAGCCCGAGGAAATAAAAGACAACACCTTTAAGGCGTTGGCTTCCGATTGGATGCTGGTTACGGCAGGGACGATGGAAAAGATGAACACCATGACCGCCAGCTGGGGAGGCTTCGGCGTCCTCTGGGACAGGAATGTGGGCATCTGCGTTGTAAGGCCTACCCGGTACACTTACGATTTCATGGAAAAAAGTGACAGGTTTACCCTTTCCTTTTACGACGCCAGCTACAGGAATGCCCTGGTTATATGCGGGACCAAGTCGGGAAGGGATACGGACAAGATTGCCCTGGCCGGGCTTACGCCAATGGAAATAGAGGGTTCGGTTTGCTTTAAAGAGGCAAGACTGATAATGGTGTGCAGAAAGATTTACTACCAGGACGTTGACCCCGCCAATTTCCTTGACCCTGCTATAGGGAAGAGCTACCCAAAAAAGGACTACCACAGGATGTATGTTGGCGAGATATTGAAGTGCTATGCAAAGTGATTTAAAGGACAATTATGAGAATCCGCTTTAAGCGCGGTGTACGGAGGTTCAAATGATTGGGTATGATATAAAAGACAAAGGATTAGCGCCGGAGGGCAGGCTTAGAATTGAGTGGGCAGGCAGCCAGATGCAGGTGCTGGGACTGATAAGGGAGCGTTTTTCCAGGGAAAAGCCCTTTAAGGGAAAGAAGATTTCCTGCTGCCTTCATGTCACTACCGAGACGGCCAACCTTGTCTGCGCCCTGAAAGAGGGAGGGGCGGACGTGGTGCTCTGCGCCTCAAACCCCCTTTCAACCCAGGATGATGTGGCGGCCTCCCTGGTGGCTGACTTTGGCATACCGGTATTCGCCATAAAAGGGGAGGACCGGGACACATATTACAGCCACCTGTCTTCCGCTATTAAGCATGGGCCCGATATAACCATGGATGACGGGGCCGACCTGGTGGGCCTTCTGCACAGGGAATACGCCGAAACGCGGCTTAAGAAGGTAATAGGGGGCACTGAAGAAACCACTACCGGGGTAATAAGGCTGAAAAACATGGAGAAGGGCGGAGCCCTTAAATTTCCCATAATCGCGGTAAACGACTCGGACACGAAGCGGCTGTTTGACAACAGGTACGGAACGGGACAGAGCACCATAGACGGGCTTCTCAGGGCTACCAATGTCCTCATTTGCGGCAAGACTTTCGTTGTGTGCGGCTACGGCTGGTGCGGCAGGGGTGTTGCCATGAGGGCAAGGGGCATGGGAGCAAATGTGATGGTAACGGAGGTCGATCCCATCAAGGCCATTGAAGCCATGATGGACGGCTTTAAGGTTGTGAAGCTTGAACAGGCGATGCCCTATGCGGATATAGTTGTAACGGTTACCGGCGGACTTAACGTCGTGGACCAAAAACACATGGAACTGGCCAAGGACGGAGTCTTGCTGGCGAATTCAGGTCATTTCAATGTGGAAATAAACATCGAAGCCTTAAAAGAGCAGTCGGTCTCCAGCAGGAAGGTCCGGGACTATGTGGAGGAATACAGGCTTAAAAGCGGGAAGAGGATATTCCTGCTGGCGGAAGGAAGGCTTCTGAACCTTTCGGCGGCGGAGGGGCACCCGGCTGCTGTTATGGACATGAGCTTTGCCAACCAGGCTTTGGCAGCCGAGTATATTGTGAAAAACCGGGACAGTATGGAGAAAAAGGTCCATGTATTGCCCAGGGAGCTGGATCTGGAAATTGCCAGGTTAAAACTTAAATCCATGGGCGTCGAGATAGATGAATTGACCCGGGAGCAGCAGGAATACTTTGATTCATGGGAAAGCGGAACGTGAAATGCTTTAAACCAATAACTGCAAGGGCTTTCGGCCTTTCTCGCCTCTTGACAAACCGCCGGCTTACGGATAATATGTTAATGTTGCTTCATTGCCGGTGTAGCTCAGGGGTAGAGCAATTCACTCGTAATGAATAGGTCGTCGGTTCGATTCCGACCACCGGCTCCATGAAACACAGACACCACAAGTTTTTTTTGAGTGGTGTCTTTTTTCTTGGCAGGTTTACAACCCATACTCAATTATTTTATTGCGTTCTAAAGAATTATAGCGATAGCCTGGTTGTTCATGATTATACCGTGTGCCGGATATAAATCGGATTGAGGATAAAGGAAATTATTGTTATAATAAGTCTAAATA
>JAKOSZ010000116.1 GCA_029776555.1 Bacillota bacterium
CATAATACCCTCACAGAAAAGCTTTGCGGTGTATCAGCCCGGGCTGTTAAAGTAGTAGCCTACTCCTCTTTTGGTTATTATATACTCAGGGTTACTGGGGTCCTTCTCAATCTTTTCCCTGAGCCTCCTTATGGTTACGTCTACAGTCCTTACATCGCCGAAGAACTCGTAACCCCAGACCTTCTCAAGGAGGTTTTCCCTTGTAAAAATCTGATCCTGCTGCGTTGCCAAAAACCTTAAAAGCTCAAACTCTTTCGGGGTCAGTTCAATGACCTGTCCGTCCCGCTTGACCTCGTACCTCAATATGTCGATTTCAAGGCTGCCGAACTTTAGGAACCTTCCTGCCGTCCTGGCGTGGTTCTGGCTTTCGTAAGAGACCCTCCTTAAATGGGCTTCAATTCGCGCCAAAAGCACCCTTGTGCTGAAAGGTTTTGTGATGTAGTCGTCGGCTCCCAGTTTTAAGCCGAGGACTTTGTCCACTTCCTCTTCCTTGGCCGTGAGCATGAGTATGGGAACGGTAAGGGATTCGCGCAGTTTTCGACAAACTTCGAACCCGTCGATTTTTGGAAGCATAATGTCCAGCAGTATTAAATCGGGGTTTTGTTCCAGGGCCATTGTTATTGCCTGTTCTCCGTCATAGGCTTCGATGGTTTGGTATCCTTCCTTGGCTAAATTGAACTTGATGATATCCACAATGTTTTTCTCATCGTCGACAATGAGAATTTTTTTACCCACAAAATACACTCCTTGACCAACTTATTGTGATGTCACCGCGTTCCGGCAGCAACAGGTGTTTTTATATATTTAGCTGGCAGGACAAGAAAATAAAAACCTAAATACATTATAGCATGTATTTTGCGAATATAAATATCAATTTTTTGCAATATTCACTATTAAAACCTGTTGGCGCAGCCCTTTTCTTGATTAAAAAAGAAAGGGGCAAGGCGGGGCTTGCTCTCTTCGTGTTCTTTTCTGTAGTAAAACTTAGGAAAAGCCTGTGGTATAATGGTTTGGAACAGGATGCGGCATATAAGCCGAGAACAGGGGAGCTGGGTCCAATGAAGGGATTGATCCACCTTTATACCGGCAACGGGAAGGGAAAGACCACCGCCGCCGTAGGGCTGGGCATAAGGGCCTGGGGCAGCGGGATGAAAGTGCTCATGGTCCAGTTCTTAAAAGGGAGGAAAACCGGGGAGCTTGAGGCTCTGGGAAAACTGCGGCCCGGATTTGCGGTTTTAAGGGCGGACCATATAAAGAAGTTTACCTGGGAGATGGACCCGGAAGAGCTAAAAGAGTTAAAAAGAAGCGTCAACTGCCTTTTTGACCGGGCGGTGAAAGAGGTGACTGAAAACTCCTGGGATGTCCTCATACTGGATGAAATAACCTCCGTCCTCAATAACGGGCTTATGGAGCTAAAAGATGTTATTGAGTTTCTAACAGGCAAGCCCCCGGGGCTTGAAGTGGTGCTCACCGGGAGGAACGCCCCTGACGGGCTTACCGACCTTGCGGACTATGTCTCAGAAATAAAGGAGGTCAAACACCCTTTTAACAAAGGTATTCCGGCGAGGAAAGGCATCGAGTTCTGACGAATGATTATAAAAGTGAAGTTCTTCAAGCACCGGCGGGCACAACTATCCTTATCCCTCCGGCAATAATTTTAAATACCGCTTCCCGTACCGTGTACAACTCGCCGTCCACATTTAAGGGCGTGTCCTCTTCGCATTTTATGCTTATCTCTCTTCCCCGGAGGAAGGAGACCTCCTTTAAAATGCCGTGGCGCCCTTTGATAAAAAGGGGGAAGAGCACCAGGATTTTAAGCCTTGACACCCCTTTTATCAGGCATATGTCCAGAAAGCCGTCGTCAAGGGCTGCGGAAGGCACCGGCATCATGCCTCCGCCGTAAAACCTGCCGTTGGCCACAGCCGCCAGGAGGGACTTTTGCATGATGCTTTGTCCGTCCACCGTTATTTGCATATTCCTGTTGTTAAGCTTTGCCACCGCAAGGAAAATCCCCAGGGTATAGCCTATACCCCCGCCAATCCCCGTCACCCTTTTCAGCTTCTTGGTGTTGTGGACCACATCCGCGTCAAAGCCCAGGGAGGATATGTTTAAAAAGTATCTTCCGTTTATCAGCCCCAGGTCATAAGTTTTTTCCACGCCTTCCACCGTTCTTCCGACAATGTCCGACCGGTTTTTGCCCGGAACTATGCTTTTTAAAAAGTCATTGCCGGACCCGGCAGGGATAACGGCGATGGAGCTGCCGCTTTCAGCCATGCCGTTCAGCACTTCGTTTAAGGTGCCGTCTCCTCCTACCGAATATATCCTGTATGTCCCCCGGCTTGCGTAGCTTCTGGCAATTTCCGTGGCGTGCCCCGGATACCGGGTTATCTCAATATGAAAATCCTCTGCCTTTCCGGCGAAGACCCGCTTTATCTCGGGAATGAACTCCAGGGATTTGCCCTTCCCGGCCGCCGGGTTAACAATAAAAAGATGTTCCATAAACTCCTCCGGAATGGGGTTTCAATAATAATATTTTACATTTTTCGCCCTAATTTGCAACGAAAATCCCTGAAAAACAGATTATTTTAAAACCTTGTCCGAAATAAAGGGTTTAAGTGTATTGAAAAGGCAGGAGCAAACAATTACAATCATGAAGTGATATTTTTTTAGAACAGACAGTTGTGGAGAGGTTGCATGAACCAGAGCAGCATTACCAGAAGAAACTTTATCTTTATGACGGCGGAAGGGGCCCTCATATTCCTTGGCCTGACTTTCTTAGATTCCAATACGGTGGTCCCGGTGTTTGTATATACATATGCGGGGAGTCTCCAGCTTGTCGGCCTGGTTAACACCATAAGGGCCGTGGCTATGCTGCTGCCTGCGGTTCTCATAGGGCCATATGTCCCGGCTATCAGGAATGTGCCCAGGTTTATTGCACTCCTGACGCTCACTTTCCGGCCCCTCTTTCTGCTGATGGTGCCGGTGGTCCTTGCCGGCGTCAATCCCCGGCTGGTGGTGTGGACCTTCTTTGGGATATTTGCCGCCTTTTTCATAAGCGAAGGTCTGATTGGGGTGCCCTGGTGGGAAGTTTTCAGCAGGACGATACCTCCCGGCAGCCGCGGCAAACTTTTGGGACTCCAGCAGTTTTTAAGCGGCATAGGCAACATTGCCGGAGGCTTCCTAATAAAAGCCATTCTGGAAAGCGAGAGGCTCAGTGTTCCGGCCAAATACGCCATCATATTTGCCATCGCCGGAACCTTAACCACGGCGTCTGCCCTTGCCATGCTGATGGTGAGGGATTTCCCCGGGGAGCGGTTTTCGGGGAGTGTGAATATTAAGGAGTACTTCGGGAGGATGCCCGGGTATTTTATAAAAAACAGGGAATATGTCAAACTGACGGCTGTCCAGATTGTGTCAGTTTTTACCGGGGTTATGGTGCCTTTTGTGACCCTTTTTAACAAGACGGTGTTTGACCTTCTTGACCGCCAGATCTCAACCCTTATATTCATCCAGATACTGGGGGCCCTTTTTGGGGGCATCCTCTGGGGCGGCGTAAGCAACCGCATGGGCAACAAGCATGTTATCTTAATATCTCAGGCCGCAGGTCTTTTATTGAACCTGCTGGGCTTTGCCGGGCTGTTTTTGGGAATCAGGCCGGCCGGGTATGCAATGGCTTTCCTGGGAGGCATTTACTCCGGCTCATGGCTGGGATTTATGAACTACATTCTGGACGTGACCGGGGAAAAGGAAAGGCATATATACCTGGTTATCAACAACATAACCAACTTCCCCTTTTCCTTTGTCTCTTACCTTGCGGGGGTTGCGGCAACGAAACTGGGCTTTGGCTGGGTGCTGGCGGCAGGCCTTTCTTCAGCCTGCCTGGGGGTAGGAATTTCCCTCTTTCTAAAATCGCCGAAAGAACTCTACGCCAGCGATTCACAATAAGAGAGTTTACCGCAGGCATACGCCCATCAAAGCCGGGAATGATGCGGTTCCATAAAAAAAGGGCTCACCCGCGGTATGAAGCCAATGGGGGTGTGTGGCTTGAATTGGCGGGTAAGCCCGGAATAAACCTTTTTTTGCCTCAGACAGAAGAACCGTCCCCATGTCGCCAGTCCCCATGCCGCCAGACAGGAGAACCGCCCCCATGTCTGCTCTGTGCCGCTATTTTTCCCACCAGCGGAGATCTTCCCACTTGACGGTTTCCCTGACATCCTTCGCTTCAATTTCGGCCGGGGAAGCGTCAGTGTCGGAAGATGTTTTCTCCTTCTCGCGCTTTCTTGCGTTAGAAAGTAAAAGGTCGGATCTTAAATATGCCGGATGCTTTGATATCTCTTCCATTATTTCCCTGTATTTCATGGCACTCCTCCTCAATAAACCATATACTTCACTATTAGAATATGATAGAAGTTTTAAAATGCCACTATTATGTAAACTACTATGCGTGGGTCTTTGGCCTGCCGGTAAAATTTTTTGACAAAATCTTAATATAATTTTGCAGAATAAAATACTATTGGCGACTAATGTGTTATAATTTAATCGAGGCTGAAAAAAATAGAAAATACCAAGGAGAAAATTGTCTTTTCGGAGGGGAGCCAATGTTACTAGGGCTCGGATTTTCTGAATTAAAATACGCGCCCTGTCTCGTTGTCTTGGATGGAACGGTAATAGATGCCAACTACAGCTTTCTTGACTTTACGGGTTATTTGAAGGGTGAGGTCTTAAACAGGAATTTCCAAGAAGTGATCCAAAAGCTTCTTAAGATAAACTCAGACCTGGAAAAGCTCGAAGACGGGAAAAGCGAAAACCTATTCATGTTCACCAGGTCACTTGCCCCAAGGGACGTGGAAATATCGGCAAGGAAGCTATTTAAAGGCTGCAAGGCCTTCGTTTTCCATGAAAAGCCGGAATCGCGGCTGGAAGATAAGCTGTCTGTGATGGAGAGGCTGTACGGAGACAGTCCCATAGGGACGGCTGTTTTTAATGCCGCGGACCAGGCAATGCTTAAGGCCAATGACAAATTTTTTGAATTTCTAAATGCGCCTTATAATCGCGCTGAAAACAGCATGGGGCTGTCCATGGGATTGATTATGGAGGGCTGGGACAAGAGGAGGATTGACCACACATGGAAAGCCTTAGTAAACACCAGCTGCGTCCAGCTGGAGAGGCAGGTTCTATTCCGGAAGAGTGACGGGGCTTCGAAATACGCGGACCTTATGCTTATCCCCATAACCGAGGAAAACAGCATAAAGCTTGTAATTTTAAATGTCCTTGGCAGTAAAGAGCACGCGGCCGGAAACGGCGGGAATGGTGAAGGGAACAGGGATTCGGCAAGGAACATGGAATTGGAAGAGGCCTTAAGAGTAAGGGATGAGTTTTTGACAATAATATCCCATGAATTCAGGACTCCCTTAACTGTTATAAGCTCGGTGATTCAAACCATGGAAAAGGTCCATGGGAGTGAACTCAGCGACGGATTAAAAAAATACCTGGAAAAAATAAAGCAAAGCACCTACAGGCAGATAAAGCTGGTGAACAACCTGCTGGAGGCCAAGAAGATTGAAACGGGCCAGCTTGACGTCAACTGCGAGAATGCGGATGTGGTCATGCTCACCAGGGAAATTGTGGACTCCATTGGGCCCTATGCCCGCAGAAAAGGGATAAACTTAGAGTTCAGCTCAAGCCGCGCCAGTAAGATTATTGCGGTGGACGAGGAGAAGTACCGGCGCATCCTTTTAAACCTCTTGTCCAACGCGGTCAAGTTTGCCCCTCCCAAGACCATGGTATATGTGGCCCTCGAGTCAGGGGACAATGAGGTGGTGGTGGAAATAAAGGACCACGGCATCGGCATCCCTGAAGAGAAACGGGAGAGGATCTTTGAGCCCTTTTTCCAGGCTGACGGCAGTTTGACAAGGGCGGTGGAAGGGGCAGGCATCGGGCTCTTTCTCACGAAGAAGCTTGCGGAAAGCATGGGCGGCAGGGTAGAGGTAAACAGCACCGAGGGCATTGGGAGTACCTTTAAGGTGGTATTGCCCGCCCGGATAATTGAGGATGAAAAGGAAGCGCTAAAAAGCTATAATTTAAGTGATATAAAACAGTCGGTGGCAATAGAGTTTTCAGATGTATTATGACAGGGGAGAGAAGAAATGAGGATTGAAAGGTGCAAGGAAAACCCCATAATAACGCCGGGAAAGTATGAATGGCGCAAAATTACCGTATTTAACCCGGCGGTTATTTATGAAAAGGGGAAGTTCTACCTTTACGAGAGGACAGGGGGAAAACTGAGGCCGTTTAAGTGCTACATAGGGCTTTTGACCAGTGACGACGGTATTCACTTTACCCATGTGGGGGATGAGCCGGTTATAACGCCGGATATGCTGGGATTTCCCTATGGCAGCGTCCAGGACCCCAGGATAGTGAAGATTGAGGGAAGGTTTTATTTAACCTACGCCCTTCGCCCCTGTGCCATGAGCTATTACCCTACCGGGCTCGGGGTGCCCGACAGGTCCATACCTGAGTACCCCGGAGGCTGGGGTAAGCCGGAGCACTACCTTACACGCTCGGGGATAATGGTGTCCGATGACCTGGTAAATTTTAGGCAGGTTGGCTACACAACGCCCCTTGACATTGACGACAGGGACAACTTGCTTTTCCCCGAGAAAATCGGCGGAAAATATGTGCTTTTAAGAAGGCCCGAGCAGTACATCGGGGAAGGGTACGGTACTCAGGTGCCCTCCATATGGATTGCCTGGTCGGAGGACCTGGTGAACTGGAGTGAGCCGAAGCTTGTGGCCGTGCCGAAGGCGGAATGGGAGTGCGTAAAGATAGGCGCCGCCGCGCCGCCGGTAAAAACCCCGGATGGCTGGCTCCTGCTTTATCATGGAGTGGACAGGCAGAACGTCTACAGGGTGGGGGCAATGCTCCTGGACCTGGAGAAGCCTGAAAAAGTGCTGGCAAGGCCCCAGGGCTTTATAATGGAGCCTGAGGAGTACTATGAGAAGTTTGGGCTCTTCATACCCAACGTGGTATTCCCCACGGCGGCGGTTGAAAAAGACGGCATCCTCCACATCTACTACGGCTGCTGCGACACAAGCATTTCCCTCGCTGCGGTTCCCACGGAGGAGCTCCTTGAGTTTGTAAAAAACAGCAGACAGGCATAAAGAAGCCGGGACAACCGGCAGCTAAATTCCAGCTGCCGGTTTACCCCGGCTTTATTTTTCCGCTTCTATTTCAGTCCCATTTCGCGAAGGTTTTTAAGGCTGATGGCAAGGCTTTCAAAGGGGTCCCGCCTGCAAACGTCCTGTTCCACAACGTGCCACTTTACGCCGATTTCCCTGCAGGCGTCAATGATGGCGGGCCAGTTGAGGTTGCCTTCTCCCACCTCGGCCATGATCTGTTTTCCTTCCTCATCCATTACCATGTCCTTGAAGTGGACTACATCCATGCGCCCCTTCATTTTGCTTATCCAGAAAGCGGGATCTCCGCCGCCGGCCTGGACCCAGTAGGTGTCAATTTCCAGCTGGAACGAATCCTTATCACTTTCTTCAAACAGTATGTCCAGCCCCGTTTTCCCGTCAAACTTGACAAACTCGAAGTTGTGGTTGTGGTAAACGAATTTTAAGCCGTGGTCTTTGAGCTTTTTGGCTATCCCGGAAGCTTCTTTTGCGAACCTCCTGTACCCCTCGGCGGACTTGCGGTATTCGTCCGGCATGGCGCCCAGGCCTACGTACTCACAGCCCCACAATTTGTGTTCCTCGATCACCTTCTCAATGTCATTGCGCAGGCGCTGGAACGGTATGTGGGTGGCGCAAATCTTAAGCCCTTCCCCGTCCACTATTTTTTTAAGCTCCACGGGGTCAATGGGTCCTATGCCTGAAACCTGCACCGCCTCATAGCCAATCTTACGGACTTTTTTAAGGGATTGGGCTATGTCTGCGGGGGTTCTCATGAAGTTCCTGAGAGTGAAAAGCTGCGCGGCTATCGTCGTGTTTGACATATAAACACCTCCAGTTATATCGGTGGGCGGAAATTCGCCAAACTGACAGTCCGGTTAAGCCCATCGGAACGGATTTTAAACTATGCCCTGGTCATACATGGCTCTTGCTACCTTTTCAAACCCGGCAATGTTGGCTCCGGCTACCAGGTTGCCTTCGCAGTTGTATTCCTTTGCCGCCTGGCTTGCGTTTTTGTAGATGTCCTTCATTATACTTTTAAGTTTAGCGTCTACTTCCTCAAATGTCCAGGAGTACCTCATGCTGTTCTGGGACATTTCCAGGGCTGAGGTGGCCACACCGCCTGCGTTGGCCGCTTTGGCCGGACCTAAGATAACCCCGTTTTTCAAAAACACTTCTATGGCCTCCGGGGTGGAAGGCATGTTGGCGCCTTCGCCTACAGCAAAGCAGCCATTGGACACCAGGGTCTTGGCAGACTCACCGTCCAGTTCGTTCTGGGTGGCACAGGGCAGGGCTATGTCGCACTTAATATTCCATATGCCTGAGGGGCCTTCGAAATACTGTGCCCTGGGATGGCAATTGACGTATTCCCGGATCCGCTTTCTCTCCAGTTCCTTCATCTGCTTTACGGTATCAAGGTTTATTCCGTCGGGGTCGTAGATGCAGCCGTTGGAGTCGCTCATGGCAACAACCCTTCCGCCCAGCTGGTGCACCTTTTCGGCAGCATAGATGGCCACGTTGCCGGAACCCGAGACTACAACCGTGGAGCCTTTAAAGGATTTGCCGCGGGAATTCATGGCCTCCTCCATGAAATAGCAGAGGCCGTACCCCGTAGCTTCGGTCCTGACAAGGCTTCCTCCCCATGTGATTCCTTTGCCGGTGAGGGCTCCGGTGAACGTATTTCTAATCTTCTTGTACATGCCGTACATATAGCCGATTTCACGGGCTCCCACGCCTATGTCGCCCGCGGGGACGTCCATGTCCTCACCGATATGCCTGAAAAGCTCCAGCATGAAACTCTGGCAGAACCTCATCACTTCGCCTTCGGATTTCCCCTTGGGGTCAAAGTCGCTTCCTCCCTTGCCGCCGCCTATGGGCAGTGTGGTAAGGGAGTTTTTAAAAATCTGCTCAAAGCCAAGGAACTTAATGATGCTCAAATTAACCGACGGATGAAACCTGATTCCGCCCTTGTAAGGGCCTATGGCGCTGTTGAACTGGACTCTATAGCCCCTGTTGACCTGGACGTTGCCGTTGTCGTCCACCCAGGGGACCCTGAATATGACCTGTCTTTCAGGTTCGACGATCCTATCGAATATCCCTGCTTTTACCCACTCGGGGTGCCGTTCGGCCACCGGTTCCAGGGATTCCAGGACTTCCTGGACCGCCTGGTGAAACTCCGGCTCGTGCGGGTTCCTTTTCAATACCTGGTCCATTACCCTCTGAAGAATTTTCATATCTTACTCCTCCCAAAAAGCGTATAACGGATTAAGTCATTAATTACAGTTATTTGATTTCTTGATTATAACACAGGGAAATAAAAATATGCAAGATTTTTATTCATATATTTCATTTATTATTTTAACGATTTTTATGGGGTTTTTAGCGATAAGGACTTGCAACAACGGTGTTTAAAGAAAAATTTCCAGCGCTTTTTGCCTAAGATATGGGAAAATATGGCCGGAAATATGCAGGATTTGATTGTAAATGCTGCAAAATGATGCTGAAGACGCGGAAGGGCCTAAAGGCCTTCCGCACCTTCAGCCGTTGGACTAATGCTAATCAGCTTTTTGACTCAGGTATTTGTCGATGGAGGCCGCGGCTTTCTTGCCGGCGCCCATGGCCAGTATGACCGTCGCAGCGCCGGTCACGGCGTCCCCTCCTGCGAACACCCCTTCCAGGCTTGTGGCGCAGGTTTCCTCGTCCACTATGATGCCTCCCCACTTCTGGGTTTCCAAACCGGCGGTGGTTGACGCGATGAGGGGGTTCGGCGTCTGACCGATGGCTACAATGACGTTGTCAACGTCTATCACATGCTCGGTGCCCGCCTTGGCAATGGGCCTCCTCCTCCCGGAGCTGTCAGGTTCTCCTAATTCCATCTCTATACACTTAAGCCCTTTTACCCAGCCGTTGTCGGTGCCCAGGACCCGGATGGGGTTCGTCAGCAGCTTAAACTCTATGCCTTCCTCTTTGGCATGGTGCACTTCCTCCTGCCTGGCCGGCATCTCGGCTTCAGAACGCCTGTAGACGATGCAGACTTTTTCGGCTCCCAGCCTTTTGGCACACCTGGCGGCATCCATGGCCACATTTCCGGCGCCGATCACCGCAACCCTTCTGCCTACCTTTATCGGGGTGTCGTATTCGGGGAACCTGTATGCCTTCATGAGGTTCACCCTTGTGAGAAACTCATTGGCCGAGTATACGCCGTTTAAATTCTCGCCGGGTATTCCAAGGAAACTGGGCAGTCCGGCGCCGGTTCCTATGAATATGGCCTCATAGCCTTCTTTCCTTAACTCGTCAAGGGTAAGAGTCTTGCCAATAACCATGTTGGTTTTGATTTCAACCCCGAGCTTTTTAATGGTGTCAACCTCTTCCCGGACTATTTCCTTCGGCAGCCTGAACTCGGGGATGCCATATATCAGGACTCCCCCCGCGTCGTGAAAGGCTTCGAAAATGGTGACGCTGTATCCCACTCTTGCCAGGTCGGCGGCGCAGGTAAGCCCTGCCGGGCCGGAACCTATGACAGCCACCTTCCTGTTTTTCTTCTCTGCCTTTCCATCCGCCTTCCCGGAATTTTCCTTCGCGTTGGCCATATACCAGTCGGCAGCAAACCTTTCCAGCCTGCCTATGCCCACCGGTTCACCCCTTCTCGCCCTTATGCAGACCTTCTCGCACTGGGTCTCCTGGGGACAAACCCTTCCGCATATGGCCGGAAGGTTATTGGTCTCTCTAATTTTCCAGTAGGCTTCCTCGAACTTGCCTTCAGCTATCAGTTTTATAAAATCCGGGATCTGGACGTTAACGGGACATCCGGCGACACAGGGCCTGTTTACGCAATTGAGGCACCTTTGGGCTTCCTCCATTGCCATCTGCTCGGTGTATCCTAAGGCCACCTCGTTAAAGTTTTTGTTCCTTAACTCCGGTTCCTGTTCGGGCATTCTGACTTTATTCGGCGACATGTTAGGCATTGTTTCCACCTCCAAGCTTGCACTCGTGCTCCTCCATCGATCTCTTCTCCTCTTCCCTGTACATCGACTGCCGCCTTATGGCTTCGTCAAAGTCTACCTGATGCCCGTCAAAATCAGGCCCGTCAACGCAGGCAAATTTGGTGGTTCCGCCTACGGTAATGCGGCAACCTCCGCACATGCCGGTGCCGTCTATCATGATGGGGTTCATGCTGACTATGGTCTTGATTCCGTACGGCCTGGTGAGGTTGCTGACCACCTTCATCATAACAAGGGGACCAATGGCTATTGCCAGGTCGTACCTGTTCCCCTGGTCCAAAAGCTCCTTTAAAATGTCGGAAACAAAGCCCTTTGTGCCGTTGGAGCCGTCATCGGTGGTTATGAAAAGGCGGTGGCACACTTTCGCCAGCTCCTCTTCCAGGATAATGAGGTCCTTGTTCCTGAAGCCGGCGATTATATCAACCTCCGCCCCCAGGCTGTAGAGCTTCTTTGCCTGCGGATAGGCTATGGCTGTCCCAAGCCCCCCGCCGATGACAACGGCCTTTTTGACCCCCTCAAGGTGGGTAGGCTTTCCCAGGGGGCCTACAAAGTCCAAAATTAAGTCGCCTTCTTCCAAAGTCCCCAGCAGTTTTGTGGTTTTTCCCACTTTCTGGAATATAATTGTAACAGTACCTTTTTCCCGGTCAAAATCCGCAACGGTAAGGGGTATCCTTTCCCCCTTCTCGTTTACCCTCAGTATGATAAACTGACCGGGTTCGGCCTTCCTGGCCACATATGGGGCCTCAACCTCTATTAACTTTACCGTCGGGTTTAGCACTTTCTTCCTGACAATCCTGTACATCCTGATCCTTCTTTCCGATACCGCAAGTTTCCATTCCCAGCATTGCATTTTTGCTTTATTTTATATCGCTAAAGCCCATAAGTCAACTACTGGGGGACAGATACGACTGCTTCAAGCCCATCGCTTTATTGGCAATGGTACCACTTTTGAACAGTTTCTGACAGAACACAGACCTGCTAATTAAAGTCAAGGGTTTTTAAGAAAAACATTGAAAGTTTTAAAAACTCCTGACAGCGAAAAAAGGCATGACGACAAAACCACCTGGATAAAGTTGACATGAGCACAAGGGGACGGTTCTTCTGTGAGCAAGCACAAGGGGACGGTTCTTCTGTGCTCTTTCAGGTTAAGGAAAATACCGTTTTCCAACACAGGCCGGCTAATTAAAGCAAAGAGTTTTAAAAACTTTGAATGTTTTTTAAACTCCTGACCACGAAAAAACCATGACAATAAAACAACCCGGGTAAATTAGATATAAAATAGCTGGACTGAACAGCGAACCGAAAGGGTTTTTTTATACACTATTAATATAGGGGAATACCCTTCCCTTTTAACTCCGCTGCTGAAATTTTCCTTCCTGGAGAAAGGAGGTGGAGTAAAATTTTAAAACGCTTCAACTCCTGATTGCTGGCGAAATCTCTTAAAAACAGTTATAATTGTGTTGTGCGTAGGGAAAGAGGCAAGGCTGCTGATTTTCCAGCTGGAAGTACAAAGGTGCCGCGGGTTTATGAGTGGAAATGCTCAAGTTAAGCAGGGAGACCGCTTTTTGTGCCTATTCAAATCTTTTCGGAGGGATTATTCAATGAAAAGCTTGACTTCAAGGGTTTCGTTATTCCTGGCTGTTTTCTTTTCAGTTTCCGTGTTCTTTTCAGCCTGCAGCTCGTCAAAGAAAGAGGGAGCCGGTGATACTGAGCTGGAAATCATCGAGGATATTTTTGAAACAGGCAGCGGCGAGAAGATAACCCTAACCTTCTGTTTTCCGGGCGACCGCCGCCCCAGTGAAACGGACATAGGGAAAGTACTGGAACAACTGGAGGTGCGGATGAAGGGCACTTTAAACTACGACCTGGACTTCCAGTTTTTGGGGAGCTATTATTCAAGGTATAAAATCCCCAACGCCATAAACAACAATGAACCCGGCGACGTGTATTTTTGCCCCTCCTATTATTTCTACAGCTTAAACAGGGAGGGACTTCTACTCGACCTTACGGAACTGTTTCCCCGCTATGCTCCAACCTACTACTCGAAGTTTTCGGAGGAAGACCTGGCAGAGGTGACGATAGACGGTAAAATCGTGGCGATTCCCCCCAATGTGAGGGTTGCCCCATACAGCACGTATGCCCTGGTACGCCAGGACCTCATGGAGAAGTACAATATCCCCGGGATTAAAACAATGGAAGATTTCGAGCACTATATGGAGACCATAAAAGAAAATGAACCGAACACGATTCCTGCCTTTGCCTCTTCGTGCAGCATGTTCCTTTTAATGCAGGCGGGCAATTACGTGCCGGTTTTTGGCTGGTCCATAGTGATGGAATACGGAGACCCGGAATACAGGCTGATGCCTTTTGAACAGACCGAAATCTTCCGGTCCGGCATCGAAACCTTCAAGAGGTGGAAGAACCAGGGGTACCTGACCACGGATAAGGACTTTGGACTGTCGCTGGCACTGGGAACGGTGGCATCATATATCGGAGACTGGGAGAGCGTGCAGGATATAGCCCGCCAGCTGAGGGCACTGGGGAAATTCAAGATTTATCCCATGTACCCTGACAACTTTACCTATACCTCTCTTACTGCCGGAGGCTGTTTTGTCCTCAGCAAAAATACAAAGGTGGCGGAGCATGTGTTGAGGTTTATTGACTGGCTCCAGTCGGACCAGGAAAGTTACGACCTCCTCATGTACGGAATATACGGGGAGCACTATGAAATGGTCAATGGAGAAGTGACATTCCCCAAGGGGACGATTCCCTACCATGGGTGGGAGGGAAGCCAGGCCTTTGCCAATATTGACTATGTAAAGCCGCTGGCCGGAGACCCTCCTGAGTTCAGGGAAATACTGAGCAGAAAGACAGACTACGTTGATTTTGAAGGGTTAGAGCTGGATGAATCCCTCATGGACAGGGTCAACGATATAGACAGGGAGAGGAACCGGCAATTATGGGAAATTGAAGAGGGCTTAGGCAGCGGAACATACCCCGACGTGTCCCAGTTTATAGAGAGCCAGAGGGCTGCCGGCATTGACGACCTCATTGCCGATGCGCAAAGGGCAATAGACCAGTGGAGGAAAAACAAAACCCAG
>JAKOSZ010000117.1 GCA_029776555.1 Bacillota bacterium
AGGCTTTTCCTGGCTATTTCGGCGTCGATAAAACCGTCTCCCTTTACCTGGGCGAAATCCCTTACCCTTTTAAGGAGCCTGTTGGCCACCCTGGGAGTCCCTCTGGCCCTTTTGGCAATCTCCGCGGCCCCCTCCTCGTCTATGCCAATGCCAAGTATGCCCGCCGACCTCTTAACTATCCGGGCAAGCTCTTCAAAGGTGTACATCTCCAGCTTGTTGATAACCCCGAACCTGTCCCTCAAGGGCGAAGTCAAAAGCCCTATCCTGGTGGTGGCGCCTATGAGGGTAAACTTGGGCAGGTCAATCCTTATGGACCGGGCGCTGGGGCCCTTGCCTATGATGATATCCAGGGCAAAGTCCTCCATGGCCGGATACAGGATCTCTTCGACACTCCTGTTTAGCCTGTGGATCTCATCTATGAACAGCACGTCAAAGTTGTTCAGGTTGGTCAGTATGGCAGCCAGGTCTCCCGGTTTCTCAATGGCGGGACCGGAGGTGACCCTTATATTCACCCCCAGCTCCGACGCGATTATCCCCGCCAGGGTTGTCTTGCCCAGCCCCGGCGGCCCATAAAGCAGAATGTGGTCAAGGGCTTCCTGCCTCTGCTTTGCGGCCTCAATAAACACCATCAGGTTTTCCTTAACCTTGTCCTGCCCCACGTATTCACTTAACCTTCTCGGCCTCAAAGACACTTCATCCATGTCTTCCTGCCTGAATTCACAGGTAACGAGTCTGTCTTCTATCATGCTTCTACCTCCGTGAAACAAAAGGGACAGATCCCCTGTCCCGTCCTTATCCCCTCACCAACTCCTTTAAAGCCCTCTTTATAACCGTCTCCAGGTCCATTTCGTGAGAGTACACCGCCGCCACCGCCCTGTTGGCCTCCACCGGCGTGTAGCCCAGGACAATAAGGGCGCTTATGGCTTCGGCAGCCCTGTCGGCTTCCATATGAGCTCTTCCCTTCTCTTCTTCCAGGATTCCCTCGCTGAAAGCCTGCTCCTTTTTCAGCTTGTCCTTAAGCTCCAGGATGATCCTCTGGGCCGTTTTAACTCCCACCCCCTGGGCTTTTGTGAGCTCCTTTACGTCTCCGGTAATAACCGCAAGCCCAAACCTGGAAGGCGGTACGCTGGAAAGAATGGAAAGGGCCGCTTTGGGACCAACCCCCGATACGTTAATCAGCATTTCGAAAAGGCTCAATTCCTCCCTGGTCAAAAACCCGTACAGGCTCAACATGTCCTCCCTTACGTAGAGGTGGGTGTAAAGCCTGGCCTGGCTTCCGGGGGGGCCCACCGACTGTATGACCGGGTATGGGGCGTAAATCTTATAGCCTATGCCTCCCGTCTCAAGCACTATGTAATCCACCTGCTTGTATTCAACTGTCCCTTTTAAATAATGAAGCATGCCGCACCCCCAGCAAAACCTTTGATGCTTGTCCTAAAACCTCTTTCACCCCGGACCCTGACCTCTGCGGACACAACCGCTCATTTATAGACGTAGCCGTTCATTTTATAGGAATGGCCGTGACATATGGCCACCGCTAAAGCATCGGCCGCGTCGTCAGGTTCGGGCACCGAGGAAAAGCCCAGTATCACCTTGACCATCTGCTGCATTTGCCTTTTCTCCGCCCTGCCGTAGCCCACCACCGCCTGTTTCACCTGAAGCGGGGTGTACTCAAACACCTCCACCCCCATCTTTGCTGCCGTCAGAATGGCTACGCCCCTGCCGTGCCCCACAGTAAGAGCGGTTTTTATGTTCTTGTTGAAAAACAGCTCTTCTATGGCTGCGGCGTCCGGCTTATGGGTTTCAATAATCCTCGTAAGCTCGTCGTTTATCTTCACAAGCCTTTGAGGCAGGGGTATCGACGCTTCCGTGGCAATTGCTCCGTACTCAAGGACCGAAAATTTGTTCCCCTCGTATTTTACTACACCGTATCCCGTTATTGCAAATCCGGGATCAATACCCAAAATAACCATAGCCTTTCCTCTTCCTTTTTATCATGCCGCTTTCCCAGCGGTTGTATATTTATACGCAATCCGAACCTGCCTCGCCGATTTATTCCCGCCGCGCGTAAGGCAGATTCCAATGATATTCCTCTTCAAACGGCCGTTGAGAGACTAAGCTGTTTTCAGTTTTCTTACCCGCCGGGTATTGCATATTTATACATTACGTTGTATACTGGAAGGTGTAACAGGGTGTTTAACCTATTATATTTTAGCATACGCGGGAGGAATTTCACATGAGCATTAAGGAAAAAGTGGTACTGGCTTATTCAGGAGGTCTGGACACCTCCATAATAATACCCTGGCTCAAGGAGAACTATGACTGCGAGGTCATAGCCATGGTTGCCGACATTGGCCAGGGCGAAGAGCTGGCCCCTCTGAGGGAAAAGGCCATAAAGACCGGCGCCAGCAAGATATACATCGAAGACCTCAAGGAAGAGTTTGTAACCGACTTTGTTTTCCCCACCCTCAAGGCCGGCGCCGTTTACGAAGGAAAATACCTGCTGGGGACATCCTTTGCCCGCCCCTTAATCGCCAAAAGGCTGGTGGAGATAGCCAAAATGGAAGGGGCTGCGGCCGTTGCCCACGGCGCCACAGGGAAAGGCAACGACCAGGTCAGGTTTGAGCTCACGGTAAAGGCCCTGGCCCCTGAACTGAAAATAATCGCCCCCTGGAGGATATGGGACATTAAGTCCCGGGAGGACGCCATAGACTATGCCAGCTCCAGGAACATACCGGTGCCGGTGACAAAGAAGGACAACTACAGCATAGACAGGAACCTGTGGCACTTAAGCCATGAGGGCTCCGACCTGGAAGACCCGTGGAACGAACCCTGCTACGACAGGATTTTAAAACTCATCGTTCCTCCGGAAAAAGCCCCGGATACCCCCAGCTATGTGGAGATATTCTTTGAGAAGGGCGTGCCCAAAAAGGTCAACGGCGTCGAATACGGTCCCGTGAAGCTCATAGAGGTGTTAAACGGGCTGGGAGGCAAAAACGGCATCGGAATCACCGATATGGTGGAAAACAGGTTGGTGGGCATGAAATCAAGGGGAGTGTATGAGACCCCCGGAGGCACAATACTCTATGCCGCCCACAGGGAGCTGGAGCTCCTGTGCATGGACAGGGACACCCTGCACTTTAAGGACCTGGTGGCCCAGAGGTTTGCCGAACTGGTCTATTACGGCCAGTGGTATACCCCTCTGAGGGAAGCCTTATCGGCCTTCGTGGACAGCACCCAGGAGACCGTCACCGGCACTGTCAGGATGAAGCTCTACAAGGGCAACTGCACGTCCGCCGGCGCCAGGTCCGACTACTCCCTGTACAGCGAAGAGCTTTCAACCTTCGGCAGGGACCAGGTATACAACCAGAAGGACGCCGAAGGCTTCATTAACCTGTTCGGCCTTCCCCTGAAGGTAAGGGCAATGATGCTGAAGAAGGCAAAGAGGGATTAGGGGGTGCTGTTACTTGAAGCTCTGGGGAGGAAGGTTTCAAAAGGAGACCGACAAGGCGGTGGATGCCTTCAACTCGTCCATAAGTTTTGACGCCAGGCTGTACAGGCATGACATCCTGGGAAGCATCGCCCATGTCAAAATGCTGGGCAAGTGCGGCATAATTTCCATGGAGGAGGCCGGGACAATAGCGGCGGCCCTTAACGGGATACTGAAGGACATAGAGGAAGGCCTGGTGGAGCTGGATGTGGAAGCCGAAGACATTCACATGAACATTGAGAAGATTTTGATATCCAGGATCGGGGAAAGCGGCAAAAAGCTCCACACCGGCAGAAGCCGCAACGACCAGGTTGCCCTGGATATGCGCATGTACTTAAAGGACGAAATAGTTTACATAAAGAAGCTGCTCGGGGAGCTGATGGAAGCTTTACTGGCCCTGGCGGAAAAACACCTGGACACCCTGCTTCCCGGCTACACCCACCTCCAGAGGGCCCAGCCCGTTACCCTGGCCCACCACCTCATGGCCTACTTCCAGATGTTCAGGCGCGACATGGAAAGGCTGGACGGCTGTTACAAAAGGACCAATGTAATGCCCCTGGGCTCCGGAGCCCTTGCCGCTACCACTTACCCCCTGGACCGGGAGATGGTGGCCCGGGAACTGGGCTTTGAGAGCATAAGCGAAAACAGCCTGGACGCGGTGAGCGACAGGGACTTTGTCATTGAACTGGCTTTCTGCATTTCCATGGTCATGATGCACTTAAGCCGCTTTTGCGAGGAGCTGGTGCTGTGGTCCAGCCACGAGTTCTCTTTTGTGGAAATGGACGACTCTTTCAGCACCGGCAGCAGCATCATGCCCCAGAAGAAAAACCCGGATGTGGCCGAACTGGTCAGGGGCAAGTCGGGAAGGGCTTATGGCAACCTCTTTACCCTGCTCACCGTGATGAAAGCCCTCCCCCTGGCTTACAACAAGGACATGCAGGAGGACAAGGAGGCCGTATTTGACTCCATAGACACGGTAAAGGCCTGCCTTTCCGTATTTACCGGCATGCTAAAAACCCTGAAAATCAAGGGGGATAACATGTACAAGGCGGCCCGGGAGGGCTTTCTCAACGCGACGGATGCCGCCGACTACCTGGTAAAAAAAGGCATACCCTTCAGGACTGCCCACCATATCATAGGCAAAATGGTCAACTACTGTATTGAAAAGGGAAAGTCCATAGACGACCTGGCCCTGGATGAGCTGAAAAGTTTCTCCCAGGTCATGGAAGCCGACATATATGAGGCTGTCAGTCTCAACAAGTGTGTGTCGGAAAGAAAGCTGCCCGGCGGGCCTGCCCGGGAAGCCGTACTGGCGTCTATAAAAAACGGGCGGGACTTCTTGGACGGAAGCGGTTTTCAGGACTGATGCCTGACGCTTAGGTGTAAGAGACTGATGCCTGACGCTTATACGGGGGAACTAATGCCTGATGCGTATGCGGGGGCTCTACTTCCAGGGGAAGCGGAAAGCCCCCCATAAATTTCTCTGGGAGTCCTCCATTAAGACCCTTATATTCAACCTGCCCTGTTTCATCTCAATGTGCACCCTGGACACCCGTATACCTTTTAACCTGAAAGCGGAAATGAGGTCCTTCCTGACTTTTTCCGCCAACAGGCTATGGTCCTTTCCGTTCCCGGCTTCAAGCCCCTGGTACATGGCCCCACCCCGCAAAAGCCCTTTGACCCGGTTCCGGCGGCCCTTAAGGGGCCCGGCCCGGATGGCCTTATTCAAGCCATATACACCATGATAAAATATTTCCTTTTCTTTTCATAATTTCCCGCGGGGGTGGGCTAGTACACCCTGAGCTTTTTGCCGTTTAACTTCCCGGGGTCAATCTTTTCCTCCTTTGCCCTGGGAACGGTGATAGTCCCGGGGTCCCCGTCGCTGACGTACTGCTCTTCCCTGCTCAAGTTTTCAAGCCACCAGTTAAGGTCAAACTTCTCGGCCTTTACACCCGTAGCCCTGACCCTGTGGATGTAGGACGGCTGAAAGTCCACACCCGCCGGCGGGTAGGCCGGGTCCCATCCCACGGCAAACACGCCCCGGTTCTCATACTTAACCCCCTGGTATTCCCCTTCCAGCAGGAGCTCCTTTAACTCATCGGTGGGAGGGAGGTGCCCCAGCGGCAGCGCCAGGGTCTTCATTTCATAACCTTCCAAAACCCTGTTTAAGGCCTTTTGGTTGCCCCCCAGCTCTTCCAGCAGTTTCTCCGGGGATTTTACCGTCTTAAGGTCCTCATGGTTCAGGGTGTGGTTGCCTATCTCAAAGCCTTTGTCCACAAGGTACTGAAGCCGCTCTTTCACCGTGCCTTCGCCGGCAAAGGGGTTGCTTCCCATGTTTATAAAGAAGGTCCCCTCAAGCCCGAAGTCAGGATGGGTTTTATAAAACTCCTCCATTATCCCCACCGCCGACCTGGGGTTTGCCACCAGTTCCCCGTCCTTGTTTATGAGGTTGAACTGGCCGGCGGTCCCGTCGTCAAAGGTAAAGACCATTGGGATGAAGCCGGCGGGGACATCTATCCGGTTGTCCAGGTAGTCGCTTAAGCTGATGAGCCTGTATCCCATGTCGTACAGGGTTTGAAGCAGTTTCTCAAACTCCCTGAAGGTGGTAATCCACTCCCCTCCCTTGACATCGGGATCGCATTCCTCAACAAAGCGGTGGAACATCACTATCATTATCTTCCCCGATTCATTGGGCCTGACTTTTTCAAGGTCAATGGGCTCTGACTCTATTTCCTCCTCCGGGGGCCCTGTCTCTCCCTCCCCCAAAGGCTCTTCTTCCGGGTTTTCATTTCCTTCCTCTGTCCCGACCCCTTTTGTATCCTGCTGAAGGCCGGCATCAGGTTTCCGGCTGCCGGGTTCATTTTCCGCTTTGCCGCCGCATGCCGCCAGTGCCACTGCCATTGCAAGGATTATTGCAAAAACTAAAACTGCCGCCTCTAAAATCTTCTTTTTCATCTGTATCTGCCCCTTTACAATAAGAATTGTAAAAACAACTGCCATGTGACTTAAGCCTTTTCCAGGCAGACCCGGCTTCCCCGCCCGTCGGGGGTCGGCGGTTCGACGATGAGCCTTCTCGCCATCCTGTTTCTCAACTCCGGAACATGGCTTATGAGGCCAATAACCCGCTCCCTGGTGCTCAACCTCTCAAGGGAATCAATTACGCCGTCTAAGAGACTTGAGTCCAGCGTCCCGAAGCCCTCGTCAAGGAAGAAAAACTCCAGGGGGCTCTGCCCTTTCAGCTGTATCTGTTCTGACAGGGCAAGGGCCAGGGAAAGGGATGTGAGGAAAGTTTCCCCTCCCGAAAGGGATGTCACCGGGCGGTGTACTCCCCCGGCAGCGTTATCCCTGATGACAAAATCATTGGACGAATCCAGTTCCAGGGCATAGCGGTGCCTGGTGAGCACACCCAGTATTTCGGTGGCCTCTTTCGCTATATACTTTAAACGCTCCTCGCAGATAAACTCCACAAAGCTGTTTCCCTTAAGGAGCTTCTGTATATGCTCCAGCAACTCTTCTCTCCGGCTGCGCTTCTTGTGTTCCTTGCTGAGCTGATGCCACAGCTCAAGGTTCTTCTTAATGCTCGTATATACATTTTTCGCGTTTTCCAGCTCTTCAATTCTCCTGTCCTTTTCTTCCCTTTTTGCCTCCAGTTGCGCCGAAATCTTTTCAAACTCTTCCTGGGATATCTTACGGCCATTTAGCCTCTTTTGGAGGATGTCCTTTCTTGCCGCCAGGTTCAAAAGCGCCTGTTCGAACTCTTTTATCTCCCTTTCCAGCTCTTCCTGCCGCTCTTTGGAAAGAACGCACTTCTCCGCTTCCTCCGGGCTTTCAAACCCTGCCTCTTTAAGGAGCTTCTCAAGGCGCTCCCTTTCCTGGTCAAAGCTCTTCTCCAGGACCAGCTTCTGGTTTTCCAAAGCCTCCTTCTCTCCCTTTACCCGGCCGTATTCCTCCTCCAGCCTCTTTGCGCGGTCTTCCGAGTCCTTCTCTTCCCTTTCAAGGAGTGTAAGCCTGTCTTCCACCTCTTTAATCTCCTGGGCCACGGTCTTCCCCCGGGTCAGCTCAAACAGCTTCCTTTCAGCCTCTTCCTTCCGCTGCCTCAGGTTTTTCCCCTCGTTCCCCAGTTCGGCCAGCTTCCCCATGAGCTCCTGCCTTTCCTCCATCCGGAAAGTCAGTTCTTTTGTACAGGCGTTGAGCTTTCCCTGCAGCCGGTCAATCTCTTCCGCCATCCGCCTTGACTCTTTCTCCTTTTCCTCTATTCGGGAAAGTTCCAGCCGGGGGCCGGAGATGCCCAAGCTTCCTAAAAAGCCATTTAGCTCCTTCCTCTTCTCTTCGTATTTGCCTGATGTCCGGGTCAGCTCTTCCCGGAGCCTTTTTAAGTGTTCGGCGTTTGCCTTAAGCCGCGACTCCATCCCCTTCTCCTCTATCAGTTCCCTGCTGAGGCAAGCCCTGTATTCCTCTATGGACTTAACAAGGAGGTCAAGGCTCCTCTCCCACTCTTCCGCTTCCAGGAGCTTTTTTTCAGTGCGGGATAAGGCGTCGCCAATGAGGCTTTCCGTTTCCCCTATGTCCTTGCCCCTGAATTCAGCCTTAAGCTTCCCCAGGGTTTCATTAAAGGCCTCTTCCCTGGCGGTGAGCTCTTTTTCAGCCTGGCGCACCTGCTCCCTTACGCTCTCAAGCCTTTGGGAGGCCATGGCAAGCCGGCTTTCAATGTCCCTTAAGTCCTTCTCCGCCTGGCTGCGCCGCTTTGAGGCCTCTTCCAGCCTCTCTTCCCACTGCCCCCCGCCGGCCTCATGCCCGGTGCAGGGAGCCGGGTGCACGGTGGAACCGCAGACGGGGCAAGGCTGCCCCTCTTCTAAGTCCCTGGCCACCACATAAGCCAGGTTCTTTCTGTACAGGGCTTCAAGGCTCTTTTCCTCCTTTACCGCCTCTTCCAGCCGGGCTGCAGCCTCTTTAGCCTCTTTCCGCTCCTTTTCCAGTTCCTCAAAGAGAGAAGCCTCCTGCTCCGCCAGCTGCCCCTTCTTCCTTTTCAGGTTCTCAATGTCGCCGCCCATCGCCTTTAGCACTTCCAGGACGGTACTCTGCTGGAGCGCCTGTTCCTTTTCCAAAAGGAGGGCGTTTTTTTCCGGCGGGGAAGCCTTTTCTAAAGCCTCCTTTTTCTTAAGCTCCAGGCTGAGTCTTTCCTCGGCTTCCCTTCTCTTCTGGACCTGCTTTGAATAGCCCTCTTCCAGGTTTTTAACAAGCTCCGACAGGTCGTCACACTGTTTCCTGGCCTTTTCCCGGTCGGAAAACAGCTTTTCCACCTCGTCGGCAAGCCTGACGCCGGTTTGAACGGCGTTGCGGTAGTCTATGTCTACGGTTAAGGCCTCCATTTTCCCCTTCAGGTCGTCCGCCGCGCGGCTTAAGCCCTCCATGTCGGCCTTGTTTTTGCCGATGGCCTTATCCGCCTCCCGGACCCTGGACTGGATTTTTATGTATTCCTCCCGGGCTGCCTCCAGCTGTCTTTCCAGGTCACTGACCCCTTTTTCCGTTTCAAGGGCGGCCGTAAGCCTGGCCCGCCTCTCAAGCAGGACGGGCCTCTCCTTTTCAGCGGCCGAGCGCGTCTTTTCATAGTCCGACCTGGCTTCGCCCAGCTTCCGGTCAATTTCCTCAAGCCTTGCCGAATGGCCGCTCAGCCTGCCTTGAATACCCTCCAGGTCGCCTTTTAACTCCTTCACCTTATCTATATACTCCGTAAGCCCCCTGGCTTTCAGCGAGTCCTGGTACAGCTTTTTCTTAGCCTCCGCCTCCCCGCGTTTTAAAGCCAGCTCCTGTTCCCTTTCGTCCACCTGGGCAAGCTCCCGGACCAGGTCCCATACCTCCTTGGCCTTTTCAAACTCCTCTTCCAGCTTTTTAAGCTCCCCATCGGTTTTCTCTTTCAATTCCCTGCTTATCATGAGCCTGCTCTCGGCTTCCAGGAAGGCCTCTTCCGAGACGCCGCCCACCGCCGAAAGGGCCCCTTCCAGCCTGGCCAGTTCCTCCCTTTCCGCGGAGAGCCTTCTGCTCAACTTCTCATTCAGAACCCTGCCGTATTCGTCAAGGTAAAAGATCCTCTCCAGCATGGCCCTCTTTTCCGACTTGGGAGAGAGCAAAAACTCCTGGAACCTGTTCTGGGGAAGCACCACCGAACGGGTGAAATCCTCCAGGTTGAGGCCTACCAGCTCCACCACCAGGCGGGTAACGTCGGAAGTCCTGTCAGCCAGTATCACGCTCTGGCCGTCCCTGATCTCGAAAAGCCTGGCCACCCTGGCTTCCACCGAGCTGCCGGAGTCCTTCTTCCTCCTGTAAAGCCGTTCCACCCTGTAGGTCCTTCTGTCCCTCTTTTGCTGCAGGTCAAAGGTAAAGGAAACGTAAACCTGGTCACTGCCGGTGTTGACAATGCCCTGTTTCCCCATGGACGCCCTCTGCACATAGCCGTAGAGGGCCAGGGTGATGGCGTCCAGCACGGTGGATTTGCCGCTGCCGGTGGGCCCGAAAATCCCGAACAGCCCCAGCTCCCCCAGTCGGTCAAAGTCAACTTCCTGCCTCTCTTTAAAGCTGTGGAGCCCTTCTATCTCAAGATACCTTGGCCTCACCGTCTTCACCTCCCGGCAGGGCCTCTTCCCCGCTGTCGGAGTTCACCACTTCCAGGAACAGCCCCAGGAGCTCTTCCGATATTTCGGTTCCCGTCCTGTACCTGTAGAACTCCCTGAAAAGCTCATCTATGCGCTTGTTTTCCCTGTTTTCGTAATTTAGAACAATCTCCCCTTCCGATTTCACAAGGGGCCTTATGCTCACTATGCCCGGGTTGAGTTCCCTCAGCATCCGGTATTCCTCGGCGGTTAACACCCTGTCGGTATGTATCTCAAGGTCAATCCAGCAGTTGGGATCCCTTCCCTCCCGGCACCAGCTTACCGCCTCCTCTATTCCCCGGGCGGCCACCCATTTCTTTAAGGCCTTCCCGCTGTTTATGTTTATCTCCCTTATCTCCGCCTGTCTTCCCGGCACGGCGTCAACTATGTACAGGGCCTTGCTGTAGCCCACCTCGGAAAAGCTGTAAGCCAGGGGTGAACCCGAATAGTATGCGGGGCAGGGCGAACCCTTAACCTGCTGGGGGCGGTGCAGGTGCCCCAGGGCCACAAAGTGGGCTTTCTCCGGCAGCACCTCCGGGTCTACGGTCATGGCCCCCCCGACCTGGAGAACCCTTTCCGAGTCGGATGTAAAGCCGCCTCTTAAGTACATGTGGCTCACCACTAAATTTACCGTGTCATCCCTGAATTTTTCCGAGAGCTTTTCCAGCCTCATCCCTATTTTTTCCGAGTAGGCCTGCTGCAGCTTTTCTTCAGAGCTCTCTTCCGACAAGACCATTTCCAGCCTGGCCTCCGACGGGAAGGGCAGCGCCGCTATAACCGCGTTGTGAGGGCAGCCTTCGATGCTGAGCTCCATCCAGCCCTCTCCCGAGTCCACCAGCCTTACCCCGCCCTTCTCTCCGGTGAAGGCCTGGGGGCAACTGGCCGGGTAACCCAGGAGGATGACGCCGTTTCTGGCGGCCATGGGGCCGGCGGCGCAGAGCCTTTCAGGGTTGTCGTGGTTTCCGGCTATTACCACCACCGCCCTCCTTCCCCCGGCGGAAAGCCTGTCCAGGGCATAATAATACAGCTCTTCCGCGGCCGCCGGAGGGTTGCTGGTGTCAAAGACGTCTCCGGCTACAAGGGCAATATCCACCTTCTCCCTTTCCGCCACCTCACAGAGCTCCATGATAAACTCCCGCTGCTCGTTTAAGCGGCTGATGTTTTCCAGGTACCGCCCCAGGTGCCAGTCGGAAGTATGAAGGATCCGCATCGGTCCACCTCCTCTGTGAAAACCGGCTGCTAAAGTCTTAGCCTTCAGTCCTGTCAGGCATTTTATTACAGATGGCATCCATGCCTCAAGTATTCTCCGCTTCAAGGGACAATTTACTTAAGCCCCGCATTGCCTTCTAAAACTCAACCACTTCCCCGGTGTGGAAAAGGTATATGTAGCTGCCCCTTATCCTCTTTTTCTCCAGCAGGGAAAGGGCCTGGGCGTAATAGGTCATCTGGAGCCTGTAGCGTTCCCTGATAGTCTCGCTTCCCCCTGCCGGCACAAAGTCGGTCTTGTAGTCCAAAAGCACCAGCTCTCCCTCTTCCTCAAAGTAGCAGTCTATGATTCCCTGCACCAGCACCGTTTCGTCCTCCGGGACCTTGCCTTCAATGCCACCGAACACTTCATTGCCCTTTACCTCCATATTGAAAGGGGTCTCCCTTTTTACCGTCTCCGAGGAAAGAAGCCTTAACCCCAAGGGAGAGCAGAAGAACTTCCGAATTTTCTCCACCTGCACCGAGTCGGCCTGCTGCCTTGTGAGAAGCTCGTCAGCCGCCACTTCTTCTATCTGCCGCTTAATTTCCTCTTCCAGCCCGTTTAAGCTCTTTTTCCCCGCCAGGGGTTTTAACCTTTGCAAGTCCAGCTTCTGCATTACAAAGTGCAGGGCTGAGCCCTTCTCCGCAGGGCTTAAGCCCCTTTCCTCCTCCAGGAAGGCAGGCTTTTTGACAACGGGTTCGTCATACAGGCCCAGGGCCTGCAACTCTTCCGCATACTCTTCATTCTGACTCTGGAAGAGCCTTTTTAGTTCCGTAACCGAGACCTTGCTGGGCATCCTGGAAGCCGCGGAGTGGCTGTACTCCCACTCCAGCCTGCTTTTCACCTGCTCCCGGAAGGCTCCGCCTTTCAAAGTGAGCAAATCCTCAAGCTGGTGGTAATCCCAATCCGGCGCCGCCTCAGCCTTGCCGGAAAGCTTCCCCTTCTCCCAGACCCTTAGCTCCCAGGGAACCGAGTCACAGTACAGCTCCCGGCAGGCGGCAGTGAGCTCCAGGGCGCTCCGGGCCTCATCCCCGGCCCCGCTCTCCGCCCGGACAGCCCCGGAGAGGCTGATGTGCCCGGCCAGGGCCGCTCCCAGCCAGTCCATGTAACACCTCCCGCCGTACACCCTGTAGGCTGGAACCCTGTCCTCCCCGGCTTTCAAGCCCCGGCCCCAGGCTTCAAAGGCTTTGTCAACGCCGTTGACCGTGCCGGTGACTATGAGCTTCTCCCTGGCCCTGGTAAAGGCCACGTAGAGAAGGCGCATCTCCTCCGAGAGGGTCTCCATCCGGATCTTGCGGCTTAAAGCCTGTTTCGGCGCCGTGGGCCAATGCACCCTGTTTACAGGGTCGATATACTCAGGGCCAAAGCCCAGGTCCTGGTGCACCAGGATTTTCCTGCTCATGTCCTGCATGTTAAACCTTTTACCGCACCCGGCCAATATCACCACCGGGAACTCCAGGCCCTTGCTCTTGTGTATGCTCATTATCCTGACGACGTTTTCGCTCTCTCCTAATATCCTGGCGCTTCCCATGTCCCCGCTGCTCTCCTTGAAGCGGTTGATAAAGCTGATGAAGTTGAAAAGGCCCTTGTAACTGGTCTCCTCGTATCTCCTTGCCCTTTCATAGAGGACCCTCAGGTTGGCCTGCCTCTGTATGCCCCCCGGCAGGG